>JBGOXA010000331.1:0-2568 GCA_041478915.1 Dehalococcoidia bacterium | reverse complement strand
CCATAAAGGAGCGTTTCGGCCTGGTGCCGCAACTAAAAGAAGGACACGGCGGCATCTTTGAGGTGTCCATAGATGATGAAGTCGTCTGCAGCAATGGTGGAGTCTGCGGCCGCATTCCCAGCAGCGAGGAAGTTCTCCAGAAGATCGGGCAACGGCATGAGCATTACCACGCAGCACCGGCTGACAAGCCGGGGCAAAGCGGCATGAAAGCGGGGAATACCGTCCCTGGACAGGCTGCCGAGGCTGCGCCCGGGGAGGAGCCAAGCTGCTGATCAGCTTGGCAGAGCCGCTCGTGAAAGCGGCACATGTGTATGCTGTGCTCTGGCAGGCGGAATCACTCTGGCACCGCAGGGTGGAAGACGTAGAGTGAAGCTGGACGCGGTCCACCGCCTGCTGGCTGGGAGGCGACGCTAGCTAAATAGATGGCGCTGGCCAGCTTGCTGACGCTGGAGATGCTCCACGGTGAGGGTCTGGTATCGGAGCAGAACACATTCGATGGAGGTGAACGGCATGGAAGACCAGAAAGTCGAGGAAATCCTAAGGCAGATGGAACGGATGCTGGGGGAGGAGCCCCGTCCCATGGTACTAATGTCAAAGGTGCTTCCCCAGTGGATTCCCAGGCAGGCCGAGGAGCGGAAGTTCGTCTTTGACCTGCCCAATATCCCTGCCAAGTACAAGCACCTGATTATGGTCGCCGTGGCGGCCGCTGTTTCCAGTCACTTGTGTACGGAGACGTTCATCAAGCTGGCAAAGCGGTCTGGGGTGACCAATGGGGAAATAGCAGAAGCAATCATAGCCGCACGCTTTGCTCTGGCGTCGACTGTGTTTGCTTCGTCCGTGGAAGGACTTGAGACCCTTAGCGAGCCATAGTTTTCGTGGGAATGGGAGGGGAAATGGTTAACAGGACTAGGTACCTGGCGTTTGCGGTTACGCTCATGTTGCTACTGGGCATCGTCAGTGCTTGTTCCGGCGGCGACAGCAGTGGCACATTACCTCCCGGAGAAGCACCGGATCTGGCTTCAATCCGACTGGAGGATGCCCTAACCAATGGAAAACCAACGGTGGCCGAGTTCGGCTGGAGGGAATGCACTCCCTGCAAGCAGATGAAGCCTGTGCTCGAAGAGCTCGCCGTGGAGTATGGAGACAGGTTGAACGTGGTTATCGTTGAGGTTTATGAACACATGGAGCTCGCTGGGCAGCACGAGATCATAACGATTCCCACTCAGATAATCTTTGACAGGAACGGCGCGGAGGCGACAAGGCATATTGGGTACTGGGACAAGGAGAGAATTGTTGACCAGATGGTGAAGATGGCGATATTGTAGCATGGACGGTTTGCAAGAGAGCATTGCTAATGTTGTTCAGAACCAGCCCTGGCTGGCGTTTCCAGCTTGCTTCCTCGGGGGCTTAGTATCGAGCGCCAGTCCTTGCGTTCTAGTGATGATCCCGCTGGTGATCGGTTTCGTCGGAGGCTATGCCGAGGGTTCCCAAAGAAGGGCGATTCAGTACTCTCTTGCTTTCACTCTCGGTCTGACGATAACCTTCACTATTCTCGGAATCGTAGCGGGAACGCTGGGCAGGCTGTTTGGCGACGTCGGTAGCTTCTGGAAATACGTGGTGCCACCGGTGGCTATCATACTGGGTCTCAGTCTAGTCGGACTATTCTCGTTGAACATCGGCATTCCGCAGCGTCTTCTGCCGAAACGAAGGGGACTACTTGGTGCTTTCTTGTTGGGCTTGCTGTTCGGCGTTGTCGCCTCTCCCTGTGCCACGCCGGTACTGGGAGTCATTTTGACATTCTCGGCCGGGCAGAAGAGTATTGCCTACAGCGGCGCGCTGCTTCTGGCCTACGCCCTGGGGCACTGGGCGCTTATTCTGGCTTGTGGTATGGCCGCCGGTCTTGCTCAGCGGGTGGTAGCCTCTAGAGGTATCAGCAAGTTCTCAAGCTACTCGAAGAAGGCAAGCGGGATGGCTTTGGTTGGCGGGGGAGCTTATCTGGTTGCCATCTTGTTTTGAAGTTAAGGCCTTTGAGGAGGCATAGCGATGAAAGGAAAAGACGCAGCGGTGGAACTGAAAGATATCCTATGTCTGATCCGTGAACCAGTAGGCGTGAAGTTTTTCCAAGATGTCCCGTTCCTCGATGGGTTCAAGTTACCTAGCGAGCGCCGCTACTGCCAGGGGCTCATGGGTGCTAGTGAGGGTAAGAGGCTTCTCTTAACCGCAGATAATGTCTCCTGCCCGGCAGCGGCCTGGGCTTTGGGCTTCAAAGGGCCGCCTCCAAAGCTCTCATCCGGAGAGATGCCTGCCAGTATGGGCATCTTCGGAAGCCCGGCGGCTGCCAAGAATACCCTGGATACCATGCCCCGCCTGAACATGGGCAAGTATAAAGCGGTGGCCTGCTGCCCTCTAGCCGAAGCGCCCTTTGAGCCCGATGTGGTAGTCATAGAGTCAGCGCCCGAGCATCTGATGTGGGTAGCCCTAGCCCTGGTTTTCGAAGCCGGGGGAAGGCTTGAGTTCAACACTGCTATCCTTCAGGCCACCTGCGTTGATGTAACCATCCTGCCGTTT
>JBGOXA010000002.1:0-28368 GCA_041478915.1 Dehalococcoidia bacterium | reverse complement strand
TAAAGGTCTTAATAGCGGATGACCACACCTTAGTGCGTGACGGAATACGAGCCTTGCTAGCGCTTGTTATCAATGTAGAAGTGGTCGGCGAGGCAGCGAATCGAAAGGACGCTATAGAGAAGGTGAGGGAGCTAGCACCGGACGTGGTGCTCATGGACCTAGCGATGCCCATCTTAGGTGGGCTGGAAGCCACCCGCAGAATACGCCGTGAGTTCCCAGGAACAAAGGTGCTGGCACTGACCCAGTATGAGGATAGCGACAGTGTTATTCCCGTCATTGAGGCCGGGGCCTGCGGCTTCGTTACCAAGGTGGCGGCCTTTTCTGAGCTTGCTTCAGCCATTCAAGCTGCCTATAGAGGCGATTCCTTTCTATCCCCCACGGCAGCAGCCGCTCTTGTGGAGGAATACCAGCAGAAGGCTAATGGAAAGCGTCTACGAGACCCCTACGACCGGTTGACAGATAGAGAAAAGGAAGTGCTTAAGCTGATCGTCGAGGGATATACTGCGCGGGAAATAGGCGATAGACTGGTCATCAGCCCTAAGACTGTTGAGTCGTACAAGACCAGCCTGATGAACAAACTGAACATTCACAACAAGACCGATCTCATCAAGTATGCTCTACGGAAGCGGCTAATAACCCTGTGATAGCATCGACGATTCCTGCCTTCTCCTGGTATCGCTGATGAGCGATATCATTTGGATGATAAGTTCCTAAACAGTCCGCCGAGTCCTTATTAGACCCACGATTCTGCCCCCCCGAAAATAAGAGGATTCCCTTGGGAAAATCCCCGTAGAAATCCCCGCTCATTACCGGGGATTCCCCATTGCATCGCCGACACAATAAGGTACCATAGATTTAAACATGGTTTTCAAAGGGGGCGTGATGTATTCGCCGGTAAGCCGTGATACCCAAGAGTATCGATCGCAGAAATCTCTTGACCACAGTCTGATGCCTCCCTGTCAGGCTGCCTGTCCCCTGCATATGGATGTCCGAGAATATATTGATTTGGTTGCCCAAGGCAAGATTATGGAGGCGCTACAAACCATAAGAAGTGGCAATCCATTCCCCTCCATCTGTGCCTACGTTTGTACTCATCCGTGCGAAGATGCTTGTCGCCGCTCTCAGGTAGATAAGCCTATAGCTACTCGGGCATTGAAGAGATTTGCAGTGGAGTTCGGTGGTGACCGGATGGTGCGGGCTGAAGCCGAGACAACACACCAAGAAAAAGTCGCCATAGTGGGGTCTGGTCCGGCAGGAATGGCTTGCGCCTACTATCTGAGAAAGCTGGGCTACCCAGTGACCGTTTTTGAAGCCCATTCGGAGCTTGGCGGTATGCTGCGAACTGGTATTCCCCAATATCGTCTTCCCCGTAAGGTGTTGGACACCGAGGTTGAAAGGCTAACCCGGATGGGGGTGGAAATCAGGACAAGTACACGGGTGGTATCTCTCGATCTGCTATTTGATCTGAGCTATAAGGCTATCTTCGTCACCATAGGTGCCCATCAGGGCCTTAGATTGGGAATAGAAGGCGAAGAGAGCCCGGGCGTGATAGACGGAGCGACCTTTCTCCGCGAAGTGAACCTTGGCCTGAAGCCATCCTTGGGGAAAACGGTGGCTGTGGTGGGGGGTGGCAATGTGGCCATTGATGCTGCTCGCACGGCAGCTCGGCTCGGGGCAAGGAGCGTGAAGATTATTTACCGCCGCAGTCAGGCGGAGATGCCGGCAAATGCCGCGGAAGTAGAGCTAGCTCTTGGGGAAGGCATTGAGGTAATGTTCCTGGTGACACCGACTAAGATAAGACGGGAAAATGGGAGGCTAGTCGTAACCTGCATAAGGATGGAGCTTGGTGAACCGGATACCCGTGGCCGGCGCCAACCTGTGCCAATCAGAGACAGCGAATTCAATGAAGAATTCGATACTCTAATCACGGCTATTGGACAAGCACCACAGACCCCAACAGATTTTCGCGTGCGCATCGGTAGGGGCAGCACTATTCAGGTCGATCCGGTCACCCTTACCACCAATAGAGCCGGGGTCTTCGCTGGAGGCGATGCCGTCACCGGGCCAGCGACTGTAACCGAAGCATTGGCCGCCGGGAGGCTAGCAGCCTCACGTATTGATGATTATCTCCAGCACAGATATCCACTACCCAGTGGAGGCAGGCCAGCTCTGACCAGTGACCTACTGCCTAAAACAGTAGAAATGATAAGGAAAATCAGTCGGCTTGAGCCGCCGGTTCTGCCTCCTGAAACCAGGGCAAAAGACTTCGAGCCAGTGGAGCTTGTCTATGACTGGGAAGCTGCGGTGAACGAAGCAAGAAGGTGTTTGCGATGTGGAGTGGGTGCCGAAATCCTGTTTCAAGACAAATGTGCCACTTGTCTTACCTGCCTGAGGGTCTGTCCCTATCACGTGCCGTATCTGGATGCGAGCGGCGCCATCCAGATACCGGCCGACCAGTGTCTAGCGTGTGGGATATGCGTGGCTGAATGTCCGGCGAGGGCAATAGTCTTGAGAAAGCCATATGACCGACGTCAAGTAACAGAAGAGCTGGAGCACATCCTTAGGTCTGGGACCGAATCGAAGCTCAAGCCCCTCATCATCGGCTTTTGTTGCCAGTACGGACTCTTTGGAACCGGCAGTTTGGCAATCTTGTGGAAGGGGGCCAAGGCTGGTATCTGGATTCTGCCAGTTCTTTGTGTTGCCAAGGTGGAAGCAGAGCACATGCTGCGTGCCTTTGAGATAGGTGCTGAGGGAGTTTTCATCGCCGGGTGCGGGAAACAATGCGCTCGAGAAAACACGGCCTCTTGGCTACGTCAGCGGATGGAAAAGGTCAAAAAGACGCTGGCACAGATCGGCCTTGAGCCGGAGCGTCTGCAGGCTTTCCTTCCAGACAGCACCAGTGTAGATCCCGCCGCGGAGTTGGACAAGTTCACTGAGCAAATAGGTCGACTCCATTTAGCGACGGCAATCAAGAGGGAGGTGGCAAGTTGATAGTTGCAGAGCAGAAGCCTTTGAACGAAATCAGACGGATGATCGGGCCGTACGAGAGACTGCTGATCGTTGGTTGTGGCACTTGCATGACAGTTTGTAATGCTGGCGGCGAGCGTGAAGTCTCATTCCTCCATAATGCATTGCGGCTAGCCCAGGTCAAGAGCGGCGACGGGATTCACGCCTTCACAGAATATACCGCTAAAAGGCAATGCGATCCTGAATTCTTGGAGCCGCTTGCCGACAGAGTGGGCGAGGTGGATGCCATTCTGTCCTTGGGTTGTGGTATCGGGGTACAGGCTATAGCCGAACGCTTTGCGGATACACCTGTCATGCCTGGTGTTAACACTTCTTTCATGGGTATGGCCAAGGAGTTGGGTGTATGGGATGAGCGGTGTGCTGCTTGTGGGGATTGTAGGTTAGAGGACACTGCTGGCATCTGCCCTATCACCAGGTGTACCAAGGGGATACTTAACGGTCCTTGCGCTGGCGCTAAGAACGGTAAATGTGAGGCCAACAAAGAGATAGATTGCGCCTGGGTTCTCATCTACAAGCGCCTCGAGCGGCTGCAGCAACTGGACAAAATGCGGCGATACTACCCTCCAAGGAACTTCCGGGCAATCCCCAGGCCAAAAAGGATAGTGGCAAAGGCAACAGCTAGTGCAGGAGAGGGCAATGGCTAAGTCGCTATTTGAGGAAAAACTCTATTCCAATGGGTTCCTGGTGACGACTGAGGTCGGACCGCCCAAGAGCGCAGATGTCACGGAAATGGTTCACCATATAGATTTGCTTAAGGACAAAGTTGACGCCATCAACATTACCGACCATCAGAGCTCCGTAATGCGCTTTCCTTCACTGGGGGGCTGTCTCTTGGTAAAGGAGCACGGTGGCGAGCCTATCCTCCAGATGACCTGCCGCGACCGTAATCGCCTAGCACTTCAAGCCGACCTTCTTCTGGCATACTCCAGAGGCATCACTAACGTGCTTTGCCTCACTGGAGATTCAATTGACGTGGGTGACCACAAAGAAGCCAAGCCTGTTTTTGACCTGGATTCGGTTCAATTATTGAAGATGATCAAGACCATTGAATCAGGAACAGATATGGGAGGCAACCCTCTTAAAAGCGCTCCAAAATTCTGCATTGGTGCCACGGTCCATCCGGAAGCAGACTTCATCGAGCCACAACTCATCAAGTTTGAGAAGAAGGTGGCTGCCGGAGCGCAGTTTTTCCAGACCCAGGGCATTTTCGACTTGGCCAGCCTCCGGAGGTTCATGCAATACGCTTCCCAGTTTGGCGTAAGAATCTTGGCTGGGATCATAGTCTTGTCCTCAGCGAGGATGGCCAAGTATATGAATGATAATGTCCCTGGCATAACGGTGCCTCAAACCATCATCGATGAGCTAGCCAGTGCGGAGAAAGGCAAGGGTCTTCAGAAAGGGATCGATATTGCCGCCAGATTGATAAGGGCTACGAAGGAGGAAAACCTATGCCACGGCGTCCATATTATGGCGGTAGGCAATGAAAAGGTCGTGCCTGATATCTTAGAGGCGGCTCAAGTGGTCGGTGCGCATCATTAATGAGGCGCTCCAGCCGGGCACGGCCGTAGACTGAACGAGACGACCAAAACCTAATTGTGAAGAAGGAGGACAAGATGGAAAGGAACAAGACAATCCTGATTGTAGATGACGAGCCTGATTTTGTGGACGCCTTCTCAAGGACCATGGAAGCTAAATCATACCAGGTGGTTACCGCATCCAGCACAGCCAAGTTCGAGGATAAGGTGAGAGTGAATCCTGGCGTGATTGTTCTGGGGACTATGACTCCGGCCGGGGAGGCATTCCGTGTGCATCGGTGGCTGAAAGGGCATCCCAGATACAGGGAGATACCGATTTTAGTGATCGATGCCCGGGAGGAGGAACGACCTGTCAGGGGATGGAGCAGGGATCAAGGCATGCAACTCGAGGCTGAAGACTATGTAACCAAACCCATCGAGCCAGCTTCACTGGTGCCTCGGGTCATTAGCCTGCTTGAAGAAGCGACGAGGAGGATAAAAATACTGGTAGTAGATGACCATACTATGGTCCGTGATGGAATATGTGCTGTTCTCGCATTGCAAAAGGACATGGCAGTGGTGGGCGAGGCAGTTAATGGGCAAGACGCGATTGACAAAGCGATGCGGCTCCTACCAGACGTGGTCCTGATGGACATAGTCATGCCGGTAATGAGTGGGCTGGAAGCGACAAAACGAATAAGCAGGGAATGTCATCAGACAAAGGTGTTGATTTTGACCCAATACGACGAGGACGAGAACATGTTTGTGGCAAAGCAGGCCGGGGCCTATGGCTTCATTGCAAAAAGGGCCGCCAGTTCAGATTTGCTGAGTGGCATAAGGGCTGTAGGTGCGGGAAGGTACTTTCCTCCGGCTTTTGCTTATGTGTCTGTCAACTGGCCCGAAGGGGAAAGACATTAACGTTGCTTCTGGATGGGCCCTATGGCAAAGCCGCCTCCGGCGCAAGTGGTCGCCCTTCCTCTTTTAGCAGGGGATTATGTGCTTCTGAAGGGTACAGGTCTCCAACAAATTCTTCGAAAGAAGGGGGATCATGGCTGTTTATGTAATACTGACTAACCTCGCAGATGAAGGCAGCCAGGTAGGGTGGGCTAAGCCCGCCAACTTTGCTCTCCACAGCTAGTTAGCAGTTCGCAGGCATCCCGTGGAGCTTATCCCTGAAACAGTCTCCTTATTTTGAAACCCTCTCATCAACAAAGAAGGCGATTCTACTACCTCTATCCATGAACTTCTCTTCGTCCTCACGAAAAATTAGCCCCAGCTCTGTTTCGTAACCGCCTAGGGCGCTGTACCCGCCGAGAGCATCGCTGACTGCCTTGGCCCCTTCCATATCGTCAAACCAAATCTCCATGATGCAATCGAAGCCTGGTTCCTCGGCCCCAGGCGGAACAATAACATAGTTCCGCACATATCTCTTGAAGGTGGGGAAATGCTTTAATGACAAGGGCACATGTACCTCCTCGTAGTGCTTAATGAACTCCTCCTGCGAAAGGCCTGGCTTCCTCTTGATTAATGTAATTGATTTGATCATAATCAGTCACCTCCAACAAACTTACTCAGGATACTACCATGGTTCAACCTTGAAACGGTGGGAAGCCCATCAGACGCAGATCACTTGTAATGCCACCATCGACCACGATATTGGCTCCGGTAATCGCCGAGGCCTCATCGCTGCAGAGGAAAAGAACCGTGCTGGCGATTTCCTCAGGCCGAAGTAATCGGCCCAGCGCGGACCTCTCCGCCATGTGTTGGCGGGTTTGTGGACTCACTGCCAGAGTCCTGTCGAGGAGGGGGGTCTCCACCAGTCCGGGGCAGACGGAGTTCACCCTGATATTTACCCGCCCGTATTCGATAGCGGCATTACGTGTTAGGTTGATCACGCCAGCCTTCGCCGTTGTGTACGGAGAGGCTAACATCTCACCGAAGAGACCCTCGATCGAAGCGTTGTTGACGATTACGCCCCCGCCCCGCTTAAGCATCGCCGGAACCGCGGTCCGGATTCCGTAGAAGACAGAAGTCAACGAGACCTGAAGGCTGCGTTCCCACTCTCCGGGATCGATCTGGTGAATGTATCCACCACTGGACCAAACTGCATTGTTGAAGAGGATGTCGAGGCCGCCATATTGCGAACACACGAAGTCGACTACTGACTCAAGGTCTGCCAGCTTGCCGACATCGCAGTGGCAGTATGCAGCCACACCACCCCGTGACGCGATCTCCTTCACCACACGTTCGCCGCCTTCGTCGTCGATGTCAGCGCAGACCACCTGCGCGCCTTCCTCGGCAAACCGTCGCAGTGTTGCCGTCCCGATCCCCGAAGCCCCACCTGTTACGATCGCCACTTTGCCGTGGAAACGCTCCATCTGCCTCCTTTCAATAACCATTTGGTGCCGGACCCCGAATTAGATTACCGAAGATTCAGATGAGATAGTTGCCGAGCTTTCCTGGAGTGATGAAAATACCCTACCATGCCTCTGCAGGCTGCCAAAAGCAAGCCCGCTTTCCTTGAAGAGTAGTAATCCCAGAAACAGATACCCGTGCGCAAAGCGCCTAATGCTTTGAGGAGACGGTCACCATTTGAGGTTTAGAGCCAAATCTAGTGTAGTGTCCTCGTAATAACCATACAATATATCATTCCGTGCTTGACACGGAATCTACCGTACGTACCTTCTGGATTCCTGCTTTCGCAGGAATGACACGGGTAGCTTTATTGTTAAGCCTTTTCAGAGACACTACACTAGGATCGGTTGACCTGAAGCATCCCCAGTCTGCTCCGCCAACTAAGGGGCGAATACCAACAACCCAGCAAGGCTCCGCTCTTACCTCTTGGTATACTGTGGTGCCTTGCGAGCGCGCTTAAGCCCGTATTTCTTACGCTCCTTTATCCTGGCATCCCTGGTAAGCAATCCGTACCGACGCAGCACCGGTCTCAACCCCGCGTCGGCTTTTAGCAGGGCACGGGCGATGCCATGACGAATAGCCCCAGCTTGCCCCGAAATCCCTCCCCCCTCCACCTTGGCTATGGCATTGAACTTATTGAGCGTATTAGTGACTCGTAGCGGCTCAAGCACTATTGCTTGCAGGGAGGGCAGCGGCAAGTGTTCCTCCAAAGGCCTACCATTGACGACAACGCTGCCACTGCCGCTCACCAATCTCACCCTTGCTATGGAGGTCTTCCTCTTTCCTGTTCCGTAGAAATAAGCCTGATCAGTCACCTAACCCCCTTGTTGTAATTGAGCCTGATGTGGATGAGTATCCCCGGCATAAACCTTAAGCCTCCGCACCATAGCACGCCCCTGCCGATTGTGAGGAAGCATGCCCTTTACTGCGTGCTCGATGACGCGGGTAGGGTGCGCCTCAAGCATCTGGCCAAAGGTCTGTTTCCTTAACCCCCCTGGGTATTGAGTATGTCGATAGTATATCTTATCTTCAACTTTCTTGCCCGTCACTCGAACCTTGGCCGCATTTGTTACAACGACAAAGTCTCCAACATCGATGTGTCGCGAAAACATCGGTTTACCTTTGCCTTGAAGCAGCACCGCTATCTCGGTAGACACCCTGCCGAGGGTTTTTCCAGAGACGTCAACCAACCACCACTTACGTTCGATATCTGAAGCCTTTACGCTATAGGTTTTCATCTCGCGTCACATCTCCTCGAAAGGTGGAAAATCGTGATAATTGACCTTCATCAGACATAAGCCTTGAGCCGGCACAGCCGGCCCTAGGGCGCCTGGCCGTCCAGACCGAGCCAACTCCCAGAAGGTATCCACCTTCATCTTCCCCAAGCCCACCCTGATCAGACTGCCTACAGTATTGCGCACCTGGTGTGGCAAGAAGGAACTCGCTTCCATATCAAAGATGACGAGGTCGCCCTGCTTGCCGACTTCGGTCCTGTAAACCCTTCGACGGGACTGGCCCCCGATCACCCCCGAGAAGGAAGCGAAATCATGCTCTCCAACGAGCACCTGACAGGCGCGACGCATAGCCTCCATATCAAGAGGGTGAGGAACAAAGCAGGTGTATCTGCGCATCAACGGAGATGGCACAAACGTGTTGAGAATAGAATACCGGTATTCCCGACTCCAAGCATGGCGTCGAACATCAAAGCCATCGTCTGCATTGTAGGCAGCCTTGATAGCAATATCTGGCGGGAGATAATGATTCAGCGCCCTGACCCAAGTCTTTGGAGCAAAAACCGAATTGGCCTTGAAACTCACTACTTGTCCTTTTGCATGAACTCCGGCATCAGTCCGACTTGCTACCGCAATACGCACCTTTTCTCCCGTGAGTCTCTCCAGGGCATGTTCTGTTTCTCCCTGAATAGTGGGCGCGTTGGTCTGGTGCTGGGAACCATGATACCTAGTTCCATCGTACTCCATTATCAACACGACTCTAGTCTTTCCACCAGTGGAAATGTCATCCCCCAGAGTTCCTTTACTTCACCAACTCCAGAAGTGCTATCGGTGCTCCATCACCCCTGCGCTGCCCAATCTTGAGCACTCGTGTATATCCGCCGTTCCGATTAGCATATCTGGCGGCGAGGTCATCGAAGACTTTCTCTACCACCTTCTTATTGCCCACCACACCCAATGCCTGGCGCCTGGCGTGAAGGCTACCGTTTTTCCCCAGGGTGATCACCTTTTCCGCTATGCCGCGAACCTCCTTGGCCTTGGCTTCAGTAGTAAAAATTCGCTCGTGCCTCAGCAGGTCAGCAGTCAAGTTGTGATAAACCGCCATTCTGTGCCCCGTAGGTCTTGAAAGTCTCCGGCCGACTACTCTATGCCTCATCATTCCCCTTTGATCTTAATGTCAAGCCCATGTCCGAGAGACGCTCCTGCAGCTCCTGCACAGACTTCCGTCCTAATTTACTCAGCGAAAGCAGTTCCTCTTCAGTCATTTCCAATACCTGCCCTACTGTATTGATCTTGTTTCTTCTCAAGCAGTTAAAGACCCGAGGCGAAAGCCCAAGTCGCTCCAGCGGCATCTCATAGTACTCCGTTGGGACGGTAGTGGCAGCAGATTGTTTTTCAAGTTCGCCAGCAGGGGCAACCCCAAGGGTGGCAAGGATGGAGAATTGATCCGCCAATATCTGGGCACTCTGGCTGACCGCCTCTACCGGTGAGATAGTACCATCAGTCCAAACATCAATGACAAGCTTCTCATAGTCATTATGCTCAGTGTGCTTAGCTGGCTCAACAGAGTAATTGACCTTGCGCATCGGAGTGAAGATAGCATCCACGGGGATTATCCCTATGGCCAGACCATCCTGGTAAGCACCAGGGACGTAGCCCTTTCCCAGCTCCACGTTGAACTCGACGGAAAGTTTGGCCTCCTCTGAATCCAGAGTGGCCAGGTGCAGCTCAGGATTGGCCACCTCAAAATCCGCTGACGGCTTAATATCACCAGCGCGCACCTCCCTTTCCCCTTCCACTTCGAGAAACAGCTTGCCCTCCTGTTTCATTAAGGGACGTAATCGCAAAGCCTTTACGTTCAGCAGAAACTGTGTCGCATCTTCCTTGACATGAGGGATAGTGGAAAATTCGTGCTTTATCCCCCCAATCTTTATCCAGTTCACTGCTGCTCCCAGCAGAGAACCGAGGAGAACACGCCGCAAGGTATTGCCCAAAGTAATCCCAAAACCTCTTTCCAAAGGCTCCACCACCAAACGGGCATAGTTACCATGGCTTTTTACACACTCCACTTTCGGCGTCACAAGATAGGACAAGACTACGGCCTCCTTTCAAGGCTATCGCGAATAGTACTCCACGAGCATCTTTCCATCGAACTTCGCCGTGATCTCCTCAACTACAGGAAGCGTCAAGATTTTCCCGGACAAGTTATTCTTGTCTAAGCTTAGCCAGCTAGGAATAGTTCTGGAATCAACCCTCTCCAAAGCCATCTTATAGGGTTCTTTCTTCAGGCTCTTCTCTCGCCAAGCAATGACATCGCCAGGCTTGACCAAAAAGGATGGGATGTCAACTTTTCGCCCGTTAACGCTGATATGACCGTGACACACCAGTTGCCTAGCCTGACTGCGGGAATCGGCGAAACACAAGCAATAAACAGTATTATCCAATCGTCTCTCCAGCAACTGCCTCAGGTTATCCCCTGTCAAACCGGGGCTTTTCTTGGCCTTAATGAAAAGACCATAAAACTGCCGTTCCAGCACCCCATAGCTATATCTGGCCTTTTGTTTCTCCCGAAGTCGTAGCGCGTAATCGGATGGCCGGCGCGGACGCGCAGGACGCTTTCCCGGCAGTGTTGGCCTTCTTTCCATGGCGCACTTAGGGCTAGCACACCTCTCTCCCTTGAGCATCAGTTTTTCACCTACACGACGGCATAACCGGCAAACGGGTCCCGTATAGCGAGCCATAGCCTCTTAAACTCTCCTTCTCTTCGGTGGCCGGCAACCATTATGCGGAATGGGCGTCACATCTCTAATACTGGTGATATTAAGGCCGGCAATCTGAAGTGCCCGAATGGCAGCTTCCCGGCCACCACCCGGCCCTTTGACAAACACCTCGACCTGGCGCAACCCGTGATCCCTAGCCCGTTTAGCTGCACCCTCGGCCGCCATTTGGGCAGCGTAAGGGGTACCCTTACGCGAGCCCTTAAAACCACCAGTGCCTGAGCTTCCCCAGGCAATAACATTCCCCGCGGGATCAGTGAGAGTAACGATCACATTGTTGAAAGTGGAATGGATGTAAGCCTTTCCCTGGGGAACAGACTTTTTCTCTCTTCTCTTGGATCTAGGCTTGCCCTTTTTCTTCTCTACCATTTCTTGCCAACCTTTACTTCTTGGCCACACCGCGGCGTCTGCCTCTGCCAGGCACAGTCTGTCGCGGTCCCCGCTTGGTTCGAGCATTAGTTTTTGTGCGTTGCCCTCGAACAGGCAGCCTGCGGCGGTGCCTGATACCTCGATAGGAACCAATCTCTGTCAGCCGACCGATGTTAAGGCTTATCTCCCTCCTCAATTCCCCTTCCACCTTGCATTCCTTATCAATGTATTCACGCAAATGGCTGATCTCTTCTTCTGTCAGATCGCTGGCCTTCTTGTCGGGCTTTATGCCGGTTTGTGCCATGATCGTCTTGCTCAAGCTCGGACCAATCCCATAAATATACTGTAGGCTAACCTCTACGTGCTTTCCGGCGGGAATATCAATACCTGCTATACGTGGCACTTGAACCTCCCCTTTATCCCTGTCTCTGCTTATGTCTGGGGTTAGAACAGATGATCCTCACCTGACCTTTCCGTTTCACCACCTTGCACTGCTTGCAGCGTCGCTTGACCGAAGCCCTAACCTTCACAACTCCTCTCCCAATCAATTACTTATAGCGATAGACGACCCTACCTCGGCTCAAATCATAAGGTGACAGCTCTACCCGCACGACGTCACTAGGCAGAATCTTGATAAAGTGACGCCTCATCCTGCCTGAAATGTGAGCCAGCACCTTATGACCATTAGGTAGCTCAACACGAAACATCGCGTTGGGCAAACATTCCATAACTTTCCCCTCGACCTCTATCCTTTCTTTCTTAGCCATCTGCCTCGTTTACGGCGCAGTGAGTATCTCTGGCTCCCCGCCAGTAAGGGCAATAGTATGCTCAAAGTGCGCTGAGAGACTGCCATCAGCAGTGACAACCGTCCACTGGTCATCACAAACGACGGTACGCCAGTCACCAGCGTTCACCATTGGCTCAATAGCTAGAGTCATTCCCTCGCGCAGCACAATACCCTGCCCCGGAAGCCCAAAATTGGGAATCTGAGGCTCTTCGTGCATCTCCCGCCCAATACCATGCCCGGTATATTCCCTCACTACCGAAAAGCCCCTGGATTCTGCATGGTTCTGGATGGCCGACGACACGTCCCCCAAACGCGCCCCCTTCTTTGCCGCTGCAATACCAGCCCTGAGGGCACCCTCCGTAACTTCCAGAAGCCTTATGGCCTCCGGGCTGATATTGCCTACGCCGACGGTAATTGCCGCATCGCCTTGAAAACCGTCGAGAACTGCTCCTACATCCAATGAAACTACGTCTCCTTCGCGCAGTATCCGCTCCCCTGGGATGCCATGGACTATTTCATTATTTATCGACACGCAGAGATTAGCCGGAAATCCCCGATACCCCTTGAAAGAAGACCTGGCTCCATATCTGGTTAACTCCTGCACGCAGATTGAGTCGAGCTCCTGGGTTCTCATGCCCGGTCCAATGTCTTCAGCCAATGTCTGAAGGATCCTAGATACAATCTTCCCTGCCTCACGCATAAGTGCAATTTCATCACGAGACTTGATAATTATACCCATCTTTCCCTTAGGAGAGCAACACCACCAGTTCTCTGTTTATCTCTTCTATCGTTCTTTCGCCCTCTATTTCCACCAACCTCCCATCCTGCCTATAGTAGTCAATAAGAGGAGCAGTTTGAGCAAAATATGTCTCTAACCTCTTCCGGGCTGTTTCCACGGTATCGTCTGCACGTTGATAAAGCTCGTCACCACAGACATCACATTTACCTGCCACCTTGGGTGGAGAGGAAACCAAGTGATACGGCGCTTGGCATTGTCTGCAAATCCAGCGCCCACCTAGACGGCGAAGAAGTTCCTTTTCAGAAACCCTGATATATATCGCCTTTTCGATACCTTCATCTCCTAATGCCTTATCTAAAGCTTGCGCCTGCTGGATAGTTCTCGGAAAACCGTCTAACATGAACCCCTGCTTGATCCCATCAATATGTTCCAAGATCATCTTAATCGTCACTTCGTCAGGAACAAGCAGCCCCTTTTCCATATAAGACGTCGCTATCTTGCCCAGTTCGCTACCTTCCCTTTCAGCCTGACGGAAGAGATCGCCCGAAGCTACGTGCACCAAACCGGTAGCCTGAGAAAGCCTTTCCGCCTGTGTCCCTTTGCCCGAACCTGGAGCACCTAGTAGAACCAAGCGCAACTTGTTCCTCTCCAGATCACTTAAGGAAACCCTCATAGCGGCGCATAAGCAACTGCGCCTCCAATTGTTTCATCGTATCTAAGGCCACACCGACCATAATCAATATGGAAGTGCTCGATAGTGTCACTACCTGGACGCCAGTGAGCCGCCGGAGGATAAAAGGTGCCACGGCGACCACACCTAAGAAGAGGGCACCGGCCCAGGTAATGCGATTCACCACCTGGCTGAGATAAGTGGACGTGGCCTGCCCAGGGCGCACCCCGGGGATGAAGCCACCCTGCTTCTGCAAAGTCGCAGCCAACTCCATCTGTTCGAAAATGACCATGGTATAGAAAAAGGCAAAGCCCACCACCAGAACAAAATACAGCAGCCAGTAGCTCCAGTGATCAGACCACTTTTGAAAGAAGTCGGCCATGCCCCCGTGGAAGTAGCTGCTTACAGTCTGAGGCAAGATCACCAGTGACATAGCGAAAATAAGCGGTATCATTCCAGCCGTATTCACCCGCAGGGGTATGTGCGTTGCACCAGACTGTCGGTACATCTTTCGCCCTCGAAAGACGCTTCTCGAGTAATGTACCGGTATGCGCCGATGTGCCTCTGTGAAGATGACAATCAGCACTATCGTCGCCAGGGCTAGCAGCGCAAAACCGAGCAATGCTATCATTTTGTCAGGCGCAATGAAGCCTCGGTTTATCATGTCCGGTATGCCAGCCACGATGCCAGCAAAGATTATCATCGAAATGCCATTACCGATACCGCGCTCTTGGATGAGTTCACCCAGCCAGACCATAAACATGGTGCCTGCTGCCAGGGACACAATTATCGTCACTGTACCTAAACTGCCTGCGTCGGCAATGCCATCCCCTCGCCTTAGCAGCACAAGCTCACCGTAGCCCTGTAGACAAGCCAGGGGCACCGTCAGCCAGTGCGTATAGAGGTTAATCTTGTTTCTTCCCGCTTCACCCTCCTTGGAGAGAGCCTGCAAGCTTGGGATGACCGGCACTAGCAACTGCATAATAATGGAGGCAGTAATGTATGGATAGACACCCATGGCCACAATGCTGAAGTTACGCATCGCCCCGCCACTAAACAGATCGAGCATCCCCAGAAATTGATTCTGGTCGAAAATGGTCTTTAAGGCATCAGGATTAACACCAGGGACGGGAATATGTGCGATAAAACGGAAGATTACGAAAACGCCCAGGGTAAAGAGGATCCTACGCCTTAGATCAGGTAAACTGAAAGCATCTACTAATGCTTGGATCAGACGGGGCCTGCTAGCTTGCCTTTGTTGCACTTCCTGCCTCCTCCACTCTGCCCCCTGCTGCTTCAATCTTCTTTCTAGCAGCAGTCGAGAGCTTGTCGGCCCTGACTATCAGCTCTTGACCTAACTCACCCATGCCCAAGATCTTCACCGGCTTCCGAACCGACCTGATTAGCCCCGCCTCCAATAGCGTCTCCCGATCCACCACGCTACCACTCTCAAAGACATTGAGCCTGCCTAAATTCACAACCGAGTATTCGTTTTTGAAAATATTAGTAAAACCACGCCTCGCCGGCAACCGTTTCACCAGAGGCAACTGCCCTCCCTCGAAGTGAGCGGGGATGGGAGCGCCACTGCGTGACTTCTGCCCTTTTTGGCCTTTCCCCGAATACCTTCCATGCCCGCTACCTAACCCTCGCCCAATGCGCTTTCTCTTGTGCCTTGACCCAGGGCTGGGAACGAGTTCATTCTGCCTTGGCACTACTCTTCCACCTCCTCCACCTCAACCAGGTGTCTGACCTTAGCTAGCATGCCGCGAATCGCAGGAGAGTCATCGTGACTCACCCGTTGGTGCAAACGGCGGAGTCCGAGCGCTCTGATGGTCATCTTCTGGTCTCTGGCATAACCGATAGCGCTCTTTATCCAAGTGATGTATATCTTAGCCACTGAGCCTTTCGCTTTCTTTGCTATTTTGCTATGCCCTCCGCCTGGCGATTTCCTTCTCTGGCTCCCTCAGCCGGCCCAACGCGATTACAGTTGCCTTCACCAGATTTATTGGATTAGAACTACCTAGAGACTTAGTAAGGATGTCCCTTACGCCAGCCGCTTCAAGCACAGCTCGAACGCTGCCACCAGCAATAACGCCAGTACCCGGTGCTGCAGGCTTGAGGAGAATCTTGGCTGCCCCAAACTTAACCACTATTTCATGCGGGATGCTCGTTCCCGCTAAGTGCACTGTAGCCAAATTCTTCCTGGCAACAGTGCCCGCTTTCTGAATCGCCAGGGAAACCTCCTTCGCTTTACCCATCCCGATACCTAACTGTCCCTTCCCATCGCCAACGACTACCAAAGCGCTGAAACTGAGATTCTTCCCTCCTTTGACCACCTTGGCAACACGGTTTACGGAGATCAATTTCTCAACTAGTTCTTCTTTGGGTTCTAGCTCCTGCTCTTTCATTCCTTCCCCATTGTCAAAACTCTAAACCCGACTCCCTGGCTGCTTCAGCCAAGGCTTTAACCCGACCATGATACTTACTCCTGCCTCTATCAAAGACCACCTGAGTTACTCCCTTGTCCTTAGCTCGCTGGGCAATAAGTGAACCCACTAATGCAGCAGTGCCAATTTTCCCCTGTCTCTCCTCGTTCGTCTCCAGTTCAAGGCTGGATGCTGCCGCCAGAGTGTGGGATCGGACATCGTCTACAACCTGGGCGTAAATGTGATTCAAGCTGCGGAAAACACACAACCTTGGTCTTGCCTTGTGGCCCAGTCTTTTCCGCCATCTCCTAACTCTCCTGGCCATGCCTTATTTCTTTTTCCCTCCTGCCCTACCAGCCTTGCCAGGCTTAAGGCGAACTTGCTCCCCGGAATACCTGACGCCCTTACCTTTGTAGGCGTCAGGAGGATGAATTGCTCGGATATTGGCGGCTATCTGCCCCACCTTCTCCTTGTCGATCCCCGAAACCTTGATTCTACTAGGGCCCTCCGCGGTTAGAGTTATGCCTGGAGGAGGCACCACTTCTACCGGATGCGTATAGCCTGCCTGAAGAACTATCTTATCACCTGCACTCTGAACGCGGTAACCGACTCCGACGATGTCCAGATACTTCTCAAAGCCCTTGTCTACCCCCTGCACCATGTTGGCCAAGAGGCTGCGAGTTAATCCGTGTAGGGCACGGTAGATCTTTTGGTCACTGGCACGAGAAACGACTATATAGCCATCTTTCACGGCAACGGAAATAGCAGGATGGAAGGAGCGACATAACTCTCCCTTCGGCCCCTTCACAGTTACCTCATTTTGTCGAATATCTACCGTTACATTCTGCGGCAATGGTATGGGGAGTCGGCCTACCCTAGACACCGCTGACCTTCCAAAACACTTTCTTGGGGGTCACCAAACATAGCATAGTAACTCACCACCTAGTCGTTGCGCCCGTGCCTTGTGACCAGTCATTACCCCTTTAGGCGTAGAAAGGATAGAAATACCTAAGCCCCCGTAGAGGCGTGGGATGTCTGATCTCTGCACATACACCCTGAGTCCGGGCTTGCTTACGCGCTTTAATCCCAGAATAGTCGGCTGATCCTTATCATAGTATCTGAGATAGATTTTCATTACCCGCCATGGCTTTCCCCGAAGCACCTCGTAATTGGCAACAAAGCCCTCCTCCTTCAATATCTTGGCAATTGCAAGCTTCATCCTAGACCAAGGCATCAAAACAAACTCCCGTCTGGCCATATTGGCATTCCTTATTCTCGTCAACATATCGGCGATAGGATCAGTAACCATCTCAGTTCACCAACTCGACTTTCTCACCCCGGCTATTTCACCCTTGAGGGCTAGCTCTCGAAAGCAGATGCGACAAAGTCCAAACTTGCGCATGTACCCTCGAGGCCGGCCACACAGGTGACACCGATTGCGCTGTTGTACCCTATACTTCGGAGGCCGCTGTGATTTCAAAATCTTCGATAACTTTGCCAATTCACTAACCTCTCATAAAAGGAAAACCTAAGAGCTCCAGCAGGCGCCTACCTTCTTCGTTAGAAGAGGCAGTGGTCACGATGGTGACCTCAAGCCCACGAGCCTTATCCACTTTATCATACTCGATTTCGGGGAAAACCAACTGATCCTTCAATCCCAGACTATAGTTACCCCTACCATCGAAGGAATTCCTTGACATGCCACGAAAATCCCTGATGCGGGGTAGAACAGCATTGATCAGTCTATCCAGAAATTCATACATCCGCCTGCCTCGCAACGTCACCATCATCCCAATAGGCATACCAGCTCTCAGTTTGAAGGCAGCAATGGATTTCTTGGCACGAGTAATCACTGGATGTTGCCCTGAAATAGCAGCCAAATCCTTTTCAGCTGCTTCTAAGGCCTTGGCGTTTTGAATCGCCTCTCCTAGACCTATGTTGATCACAATCCTCTTTAATCGCGGCACCTGCATCACGTTAGCATAGCTAAGCTCGCTCATCATAGCAGGTACAATCTCCCGCCGATACTTTTCCTGCAGCCTCGGTAAGATGCGCTGTTGCACCATCAGTCGATCACCTCGTGGCACGAGGAACAAACACGCACTTTCTCCCCCTCTAGGAAACGAAAGCCTACCCGTGTAGGTTGAGTGCACTTGTTGCAGACCAACATCACCTTGGATATGTGCACAGGGGCCTCAAGCTCGATAATCCCCGCCTGCCTCACTTTTCCCCCAGCCTTGGAATGCCTTTTGATCATGTTAACACCATCAACTAGGACACGCTCCTCAACAGGGTAAACAAACTTCACTTTGCCCTTTTTACCCCTATCCTTGCCACGGATAACGAGCACAGTATCGTTCTTACGAATCTTCACTGTCTACAGTACCTCGGGTGCCAGGGAGATGATCCTAGTGAACTCCCTCTCCCGCAATTCTCTAGCTACGGGGCCGAAGATGCGAGTCCCTTTCGGGTTATTCTGATCGGTAAGAATCACCGCAGCATTATCGTCAAATCTGATATACGAACCGTCGGGGCGACGATAAGCCCTGGCGGTACGCACCACAACTGCTCTTACCACTTCCCCCTTCTTCACCATCCCCCTGGGAATTGCCTGTTTCACAGAGGCAACAATAACATCTCCCACACGAGCGTACCTTCGCCTCGTACCTCCAAGTACATTGATACACATAATAACTCTGGCGCCACTGTTGTCAGCCACCCTCAGTCTAGTCTGAGGCTGAATCATTGGTCTCCTCTTCTATGACTTCCCCCTTCGATACTGTCTCTACAACACGCCAATGTTTGGTCTTAGAAAGGGGGCGACTCGCTTCAATCATTACTATGTCTCCGACTCGACAGGCGTTGCTTTCATCATGAGCTTTCAGCTTGGCCAAACGCCTCATGACCTTCCTGTAGAAAGGGTGAGGCCTGAGCGACTCCACAGCTACAATTACGGTTTTGTCCATTTTGTCACTCACTACACGACCCACCAGAGTTTTGCGCATTTTCTTCATCAACTGACCTCGCCAACCCTTCCAGTACCTGCAGCGACTGGCACCTGGCCTTTCATGGTATTCCTTCCTGCCATCTGAGCCTCTGCCAGTTGCCTCTCTCGCACTATGGTCATCATTCTAGCAATGTTCCTCTTTACCCTGCAAATCTCACGGTGATTCACAAGCTGCCTGGTTTCCAAGCGGAAGCGGAGATTGAATAGCTCCCGCCGTGCTTCTTCAAGTTGTTTTGTCAATTCCTCATCACCGAGGGCCCGAATTTCATCCGCTTTCACTGACCACCCCCTTGGCTACAAACCTGGTCTTAAAGGGAAGTTTATGATTAGCAAGGCGCATCGCTTCCCTAGCGAGTTCCTCATTGACGCCACTGATCTCAAAAAGAATCCTCCCTGGCTTAACCACAGCCACCCAGTGATCCGGAGCGCCTTTACCACCACCCATGCGCGTCTCGGCCGGCTTCTTGGTCACCGATATATCGGGGAAAACGCGAATCCATAACTTGACGCCACGGCGAAGGTAATGCACAATGGATCGGCGTGCCGCTTCGATCTGCCTTGCCGTGAGCCAAGCGCTCTCCATCGCCTTAAGCCCAAAATCACCGAAAACAAGGCTATTCCCGGATTGCGCCTTTCCCTTCAATCTAATCTTATGTACTTTCCGGTGCTTTACCCTCTTCGGTTGCAGCATCGCCTTTTACCTCACCCTCAATCATTTGCTCCGAGGCCCCTGCCTCTGCTTGTCCCTCACCAGCTAGTACCGCAGCCGGCGCTGTAATCTCCATTTCCGCTTCAGCCCTTTCGGGAAGAATATCGCCTCTGTAGATCCAGACCTTCACCCCGATGCGTCCCAACAGCGTACGCGCTTCGCAAATCCCATAATCGATGTCAGCGCGCAATGTATGCAACGGTACTCTTCCCTCATGGAAAGTTGCTTTGCGGGCTATTTCGGCCCCACCTAGCCTCCCAGCACACTTTATCTTCACCCCTTTGGCGCCAGCTTGCATGGTACGAGCTATCGCCCGCTTCATAGCCCTGCGATAAGCAATCTGATGCTCAATTTGATTGACAATATTCTTGGCTACCAGACGAGCATCCAGCTCCGGCTCACGAACTTCTTGAATGTTCAGCCGAATCTTCCTCCCGCAAACGTCCTCCAGAGTACGTCTTAGCTCATCTACCCTCTGCCCGCCACGACCAATGACGATTCCCGGTCTAGCGGTGTGAACAGTCGCTACCACATCATTTGCCCAGCGTTCGATTTCCACCCTGGAAATACCCGCATCGGAACTCCTCGATTCAATCAACTCACGAATGCGAAAATCCTCCTGCACAAAGGCAGCGTAATCCTTGCGCACATACCACTTGGAACGCCAGTCATTAATGATGCCAAGCCTGAAACCTATAGGATGAACCTTCTGTCCCAATCATTCCTCCGTGTCAACGATAGCTGTGATATGACTCGACCGCCTGAGCATCGGGCTTACCCGCCCCCGAGACTGGGCACGATGTCTTTTTAGTGTAGGCCCCTTGTCAACAAACAGATCAACGATCTTCAATTCGGCGACAGCCGCCTGGGTATTATTCTCTGCATTAGCTGCTGCTGATTTGACAACCTTGGCTATTGCCCGGGCTGACGGAGAGACATAGAAATTGAGGAGCGCCAAGGCTTCCTCCACCTTTCTCCCTCGCACTAGCCCCGCCACCAGGGACAATTTGCGGGGGGATATGCCAACATATCTGGCTACAGCTCTTACTCGCACTATTTCTTCTTCTCCGACCTAGCTACATGTCCTCTGAAGGTTCGGGTGGGAGCAAACTCGCCCAGCCTGTGCCCTACCATATTCTCGGTTATAAAGATAGGCACATGCCTTCTCCCGTCGTGCACTGCAATGGTAAGCCCCAACATCTCCGGGATAACAGTAGATGCCCGGGCCCACGTCTTTATCACCGTTTTCTCCCCTGCCCGCTTAACCGCCTCGACCTTCTTCATGAGCTTGACGTCAACAAAGGGGCCTTTCTTTACCGACCTTCCCATTAGCCTACTTTCTCCGTTTGACGATCAGTCTGTCGCTTGGTTTCTTGCCGCGGGTCTTGTGACCCAAGGCCGGTTTCCCCCACGGTGTCTTCGGATTCATGCCCCGGGGGGACCTGCCCTCTCCTCCACCATGTGGGTGATCGCGGGGGCTCATTGCAGAACCCCGCACAGTGGGCCGTCGACCCAACCAGCGACTGCGCCCCGCCTTACCTAGACTTATGTTCTGGTGATCCACATTGCCCACCTGACCAACGGTAGCCAAACAGGCACTGCGAACGCGACGCATTTCGCCAGACGGCAACTTCACCAAGGTGTAACTATCCTCTCGCCCCATAATCTGGGCAGCAGCACCGGCACTGCGCACTATCTGCCCGCCCTTACCCTGCTCAAACTCGATGTTGTGAACCGGCGTGCCAACAGGGATCTGGCCCAAAGGCAAGGCGTTGCCCACCTTTACCTCCACGCCGGGTCCGGAGCACACCGCATCCCCCGGGGTCAACCCTGAGGGCGCCAGAATGTAGCGTTTCTCTCCGTCAGTATACTGAATCAAGGCGATACGAGCTGAGCGATTAGGGTCATACTCGATTGCCAGCACTTCAGCAGGAATACCGATCTTGTTCCGCTTGAAATCAATGATGCGAAGCATACGCTTAGCCCCACCACCACGGTGACGCACAGTCACTCTACCCTGATTGTTACGCCCCCCCGTCTTCTTCAGCGGCAGTAGCAGGGCTTTCTCTGGCTTCTTCTTTGTAATCTCCTCAAAGGTAGAGCCAGTCATGCCTCGCCTACCTGGGGAAGTCGGTTTATATACTTTCAGACCCACTGTCAGACACCCTCAAAATACTCAATCTTCTGGCCCGGTTCCAGAGTGACCATCGCCTTTCTCCAAGAAGCGGTTTTCACCTGACGTTTTCCCACTCTTCGTGTCTTGCCAGGAACAGTTACAATGTTCACTGCCACTACCCTGACCTTGAAGGCTTTTTCCACCGCCTGTCTAACCTGTTGTTTGTTAGCTTTCCCCATCACCCCAAAGGTATACTTATCCCGCTCCTGAAGTGCAGTGCTTTTCTCACTGATTATGGGACGACGTAATACTTCGTAAGGATGCACTTCTAAACCGCCCCCTGCGCAGACAGGTCTCCTCTCCCCCAAATGTGCTCCACCCGATGCAACCCATCTACGCTAATTACTAAAAACTTGTAGGAAAGAAGATCTATCACGTTTAGCAGGCCAGCCGGTAGTGTCTTGGTCTTCGGTAGATTACGAGCTGACATCACCACATTTGCCTCGGGGTCAGCCGTGACAACCAGCACCGAGTGATCTGCACCTAGCGCCCTGAGCACACCGGCCATGTCGCCTGTCCTGGGTTTCTCAAGTCCAAATCGATCCACTATCACCATCTCCCCTGAAGAAGCCTTTGCTGATAGCAGGCATCTCAGGGCGAGGCGGCGCATCTTCTTGGGCATTCTTTGCCTATAGCTACGAGGATGAGGGCCAAAGACTATCCCCCCATGCCTAAGAAGCGGCGACCGTATAGATCCCCGTCGTGCGAATCCAGTATGTTTCTGTTTATGGAGCTTTCTCGTACTTCCAGAGACTTCCCCCCTTGTCTTGGTACTGGCCGTGCCCAAGCGAGCGTTGGCCAGCTGTCTGACCATCGCCTGATGAACCACCGCATCATTGAAAGGTACAGCAAAAACGCTGTCGTCAATTTCGAGGTGGTCAATAACCTCACCCAAAGCATTGCGGACTGGAAACTGCATTACCCGCTCTTACCTCTACTCGATCGCTCGATAAGCAACAGCCCGTTCACACTGCCGGGCACCGCACCCTTTATCAACAACAGGTTGCGAGCCACATCCGCTTGTAATACTTCCAGATTACGCACCGTCACTCGACTGTCCCCCATATGACCTGCCATGCGTGTCCCCTTAAGCACCCTCCCCGGAAAAGTAGTAGAGCCAACAGCGCCAGGAGCACGATGTCGGTCCGACTGGCCATGGGTCTTGGGCCCGCCACGAAAATGATATCTCTTTACGCCCCCCGCAAAGCCTTTCCCTTTCGACACACCGATAACATCAACCCTGTCACCACTCTTGAAGATGCTCACATCTATCGTCTGTCCCACTTGAACAGAACCTGTTTCGTCAACCCTAAACTCCCTGAGGCGTTTGACCTGGTGCCCTGCAGCCTTAAGGTGCCCCTTTTCTGGAGAATTCAGCCGCTTACTTTCCCCAAAGCCAAGCTGCACTGCATTGTAACCATCTTTGGGTTGGGTCTTTATCTGGCAGACAAAACAAGGTCCAGCCTCGACTGCCGTTACTGCTTGCAGTTTCCCACCCTGGTCAAAAACCTGCGTCATACCCACTTTTCGGCCTAGAATTCCCCCAAAGGCCATCCTTATTTCTCCGTCCGTACGACTCTCCCATATACCCGACCACTCCCCCTAGAATACCTCCAAGCTCCACTCCTCGCCATCCTCGAATCCGTCAAACTCTCGCAGACCATAGTGCTTTTGCTTCCCTTACAGCTTTATCTCCACATCTACCCCTGATGGCAGATTCAATCGCGTGAGAGCCTCAATAGTCTTCGAGGTGGGATCAAGAATGTCAATCAGACGCTTATGGGTCCGGATCTCGAATTGCTCTCTTGAGTCCTTATCGATGAAAGGAGAGCGAATAACACAGAACTTCTGAATTCGCGTCGGCAGAGGTACCGGGCCAGCTACCCGAGCCCCCGTCTGCTCCGCTGTCTCAGTAATCTGGGCCGCTGACTGGTCCAATATCTTGTGGTCGAAAGACCTCAACTTGATACGAATTTTCTGCTTTGCCATTTCACACTAACCTTCCGCCGGATCTAACAATCTGCTCCAGTAAAGCCGGAGGCACTTGTTGATAATGGTGAAACTCCATTGAATGGGTGGCCCTACCTTGGCTCGAAGATCGGAGCGTGGTGGCGTAGCCAAAAGCCTCGCCTAGCGGAATGAGAGCGTGAATTACCCTCGTGCTTCCTTGAACCCCAATACCTTCGATCTGCACTCTCCTGGCATTAAGATCGGCGAGTATGTCACCCAGGAAGTGCTCTGGGCTGAATATGTCCAGCTTCATAATCGGTTCAAGCAAGGTGGGTTTAGCTCGGCTGACCCCCTCTTTCAGAGCAATCGACCCTGCCATCTTGAAGGCAATATCGGAGGAATCTACCTCATGAAAGCTGCCATCACACAGGGTCACCTTAATGTCAACTATAGGATAATTAGCTATCACCCCGCGCTGCAATGCCTCCCTCACCCCCGCCTCCACAGCCGGGATATATGCTCTGGGTATAGCCGCTTGTCGAATGCCATTGGTGAAGGCGAAACCACTGCCCCTCTCCCCAGGCTCCAATCTGAGTACCACATGCCCATACTGGCCCCGGCCCCCAGACTGCTTTATGAACTTCCCCTCTGCTTCAGCCGCGGCTGTGATGGTCTCTTTGTAAGCCACCTCCGGTTTGCCCGTCCTCACTTCTGCCTTGAATTCGCGCCTCATACGCTCTAACAAGACCTCTAGATGAAGCTCGCCCATGCCCGAGACCACCGTCTGACCGGTCTCCTGGTCGTAATGCATTTCAAAGGTGGGGTCCTCTTCCATCAGCTTCGCCAAGGCATTGCCAACCCTGTCCTGGTCAGCTTTGGTCTTCGGCTCAATAGCTACCGAGATTACTGGTTGAGGAAAACGGATGGCCTCGAGCAGGATCGGCTTGTGCAGGTCACATAAGGTATCGCCCGTAGAGGTGCTCTTCAAGCCCAAAGCAGCAGCAATTCCGCCAGCAACAATCTCCTCTACCTCTTCACGATGGTTAGCATGCATCCGCAGCAATCTGCCTATGCGCTCCTTTTGCCCCTTGGCTGAGTTGAACACTTGAGCCTTAGCTTCCACCTTCCCTGAGTAGACTCTGAAGTATACCAGTCTACCAACAAAGGGGTCAGTCACCACTTTAAAGGCCAGAGCGGAGAAGGGACTCGTCTCGCTAGCTGTACGGGTCACTATCTGGCCTGTTCTTGGATCGGTGCCTTGAACTGGCGGCACATCCAAAGGAGAAGGAAGATAATTCACCACGGCAGCCAATAGCCTCTGCACACCCTTATTTTTCAAGGCACTACCACATAAGACGGGGACAAGCTTGTTAGCGACACAAGCTCTTCGCAACGCTGCCTTTATGTCTGAAGCGCTGAGAGGATGGCCTTCCAAATAAGCCGCCATGAACTGCTCATCCTCTTCCGCCAGGCTCTCCAGCAATATCTCTCGCTGCTCAGCAGCCTTCGCCTCGTAACTTTGAGGTATAGCCGCCTCAACAGGTAGAGAATTGATATCTTCCGAGAATATCCAGGCTTTTCTCTCTACCAGATCGATAATGCCCTGAAAAGAGTTCTCTACTCCCAAAGGCAACTGAATAGGTACCGCTTTGGCACCAAGAATCTCCTTGATCATGGCTACCGTGCGATGAAAGTCAGCACCTACCCGATCCATCTTGTTAACAAAACAGATCCTGGGAACGCGGTAAGTATCTGCTTGACGCCACACTGTTTCGGACTGAGGTTGAACACCGGCCACAGCATCAAGAACTACCACCCCTCCGTCGAGCACCCGTAGGCTCCGCTCCACCTCGGCAGTGAAATCCACATGTCCCGGAGTATCAATAATGTTAATCCGGTGTCCCACCCAGTAGCAGGTGGTAGCGGCAGCGGTGATGCTGATGCCTCGCTCACGTTCCTGCTCCATCCAGTCCATTACCGCCGTCCCTTCGTCCACCCCACCCACCTTGTAGGTACGACCAGTGTGATAGAGAATCTTCTCGGTGACAGTGGTCTTGCCGGCATCTATATGGGCGATTATTCCGATATTTCTGACCTGCTGCAGAGAGGAAAGGTCAGATATCTCCTCCATCTTTGCCCCAGGCACCCTCAATTCTTGATCGGCGACTGGGACAGCGACAGAATTAGCCATCAACGATTTGTCTACCATGTCTACCATCGGAAATGTGCAAACGCCTTATTTGCCTCAGCCATCTTGTGAGTGTCTTCGCGCTTCTTGATTGCAGTTCCCTGGCCTCGGGCCGCATCCACGATCTCCGCAGTCAGCTTTTCCGCCATCGACCTGCCACTCCGTCCTCTGGCGGCGTCCAGTAGCCAGCGTATGGCTAAGGCAGTGCCCCTCTCACCCCTGACCTCTACAGGCACCTGATAGGTAGCCCCGGCGACACGACGTGCTTTGACCTGAAGCAGCGGCTTGGCATTCCTGATCGCCTGATCCAACACGTCCGCCGGTGCCTTCTTCAGTTGCTCGGCAGCTTGACTAAGAGCACTATAAAGGATCTTCTCAGCCTTACCTTTCTTGCCCCGTTTCATCGTCTTATTGATGACCCTCGTCACCAATTGGCTGCCGTACTTGGTGTCCGGCAACACTTCCCTTTTGACTATCCTACCTCTTCTTGGCATGTTCTCTCCAAATCACAAAAAAACTCGGGCACACCTCTTCACCATGTCGCACTGATTCCCCGCCCGACCTAGCGACCTAGGCTCCCGAGCCCGAGCTCCCCGATCCCTTGGTTTGCTTTGCTCCGTATCTGCTGCGAGCTTGTCGCCTATCGACAACACCACCGGCATCCAGGGTACCACGCACAATATGATAGCGGACGCCGGGAAGATCCTTCACTCTGCCGCCCTCAATTAAGACTACAGAGTGCTCTTGTAAATTGTGCCCCTCGCCGGGGATATAGGCTGTTACCTCCATGCCGTTGGTTAGCCGCACCCGAGCAATCTTGCGCATAGCAGAATTAGGTTTCTTGGGCGTCATGGTCTTTACCTGAACGCAAACCCCCCTCTTCTGTGGAGAACCCTTGGTTTCTGTCACGCGACGTCTAAGCGCGTTGAACCCACGACGTAACGCGGGAGTCTTAGTTCTCTTGCGAACCCTCCTGCGCCCTCGCTGCACAAGCTGATTTACCGTAGGCATTTTATTTGTTCACCCACCTGTGAAAACGCACGATTTCAAACTTTACCATTAGTCCTAGCAAAAGTCAAGGTAGCGATGTGCGGGGTTTTGTAGCACTGGTGTTGACAAGCCACCTCCGATCTGTTAGGTTGAGCTTGAGAGCCTGAGATGCCGATACGAAATGCTTGGCACTGCCTCGATGACCCAAGGGCGGTAGACCGCATTCCTGGAAGGTTAGGGGTATATGAACTTGGCAACAAGAACCACACAATCATATACATAGGCCACTCCCCAACCGCTGGTCTTAAGGAGCGAATATCAAACTACATCGACGGCAAGAATCCTTGCATTAAGCGCTATGCTATATACTTTCGTTTTGAAAGCACAGAGAATCCCGAAGCACAGGAGATTCAGCTTTTTTGCCAATTCAAGCGAACACATAAAGGCAAACGCCCACAATGCAATAAGCAAGACCCATCCAAAGGTGTATGTTAGAGCACGAGGCGGCCCTGCTTATCTACATGAGTCTGAAGCCATCCTAATCGGCAGGCAAAAGAGCAGAATATACTTTCCAAGTGCCTGTACTCTGAATCGGCCTCAGAGTGTCCTCCCTCCTCAAGCGAGGCGGCACACCAGCCATCGGGGTAGCTATCAAAACCCCCTCCTCGACTCGTGCAATTGGGGCCATCACATCGCCAGACATATTCTAGTGCCACGCTGTTCACCTCCTCCCTTTTTGTGCATTCCTCGCTACCCTGGTAGTCTCAACATAACCTCATGCAACTTTCACGAGAAATCTGGTGCTGGTTCCTGCTGTACTACGTCCTGTAGCCTCACCAGTTCTACAGTCACGCCCTTATCCTGCTGGCACCTAGCTGCTTCTTCGTAGGCAAACTTACTGAACCCCAAGGCAAAAATGTATCCGATTTTCTTTCGTTTATCCGCCACTGCACCAGCGAATCGCTGCACAACATCGCCGCCGACATCATCTCTTTGCTTCACCTGCACAGGATTGAGGTTCATGAAGGTGAAGCCGTCGATAGCTCTCTTGTCATCGGCCCGTCCAGCATGAGTTCCGTTAATGAAATCTATGACATAGTTCTCGAACTCGGTGGGGGTCATAGCCTGCAATTCCTCTAGCGTGTACGGGTAGTTGACCAGTTTGATATCTTGTGCACCTAACTTTTCCAGACGTTGGCGAACAACCTTAAGTGCCGTGGGAGAGACGTCGCATCCTATCCAGCGCAGCCCCAATTGTTGTGCTACAGCTAACGTAGTGCCGCAGCCGCAAAAGAGGTCAGCCACAAGGCCACCCTTGGGGCACGATCCCCACAAGATGCGGTGCAAGAGCTTCTCTGGCTTCTGCGTAGGAAAGCCTTTCCTCTCAACAGC
>JBGOXA010000235.1:0-3525 GCA_041478915.1 Dehalococcoidia bacterium | reverse complement strand
CGCCGATGCCGGCCCCGGCCGCCCTGCCTATGTTGATGCCGATATTGAAGGCAGCCGGTCTAAAGGCCTGGCGCAGGGCCTTAGTGCTCCTTCTCACCAGATCGAAATGCTCCTGCATTTCCGCGTCAGTCAGTTCCTCCAAGCCAGGGGCATGCCGGTATGGCGAGATCATCAGGTGCCCTGGGTTATAGGGGAACCTGTTCAAAATGACAAAGTTTTCCTTCCCACGGTAAAGGATGAGATTGGATTTATCGTCCTTTTCCTTCGGCCTCTGGCAGAGAATACACCCCTTTGGCTTTTCTCCCAGTATGAATTCGACTCTCCAGGGTGCCCAGATATGTTCCACGTAACCCTCCGCAGGGTATTTTAGTCTCACGGCGGTCGAGAGTCAAAGCGGCCTGATAAGCTGCTCGGTTCTGGTTGGCTCATTCTCCGAGATCGTTTATCAACATATTCGTCCTTCCGCAAGGGAGGGGAAGAATGACCTGGACAAACAACCTCCACTCTCAATTTCTTGAATTTACGCTGGAGGCAGCCTACAATAAATAATTAGGACAGGTTTTCCAGCTACAAGTTGGTAAAGCTATGCCAGGGTACTTAGGAGCACGGAGTTAGCTATGCAGACGAAAGAGAGGCGCCGACCAGGTTGGAAAGACAGGGTGATGCTTCGCATCAAGAAGGTACTAGGGAGGCAGGTCATCCTCTGTGATAGCTGCAAGTGGGACTGGCGCAGTGCGTGCCATAACCCTGAGCGTCCCAATGCCAAATGGTGCCCGGATTACGAGAAACGGGGGAAATAACCTATCCTCCCCCAACGTTCCCTTAGGCTCACTTCGAAAAGCGTCTTCGCCGTATTGCCCGCGCATACATGGCAGTTGAATGCAATAATCAGATTTGGGCCGTCATGGTCAGCTTGCTGCCACACCTGGGCTGGAGCTTCGGCCCAGCGTTCTAGGGGGTCAATTTTGTTTTCAACCAAATTCGAACAGTTTCAAGGAGGGATTGATGGACAACAATCAACCTGTGATCGTTAGTGCCGTAAGGACGGCGGTGGGGGGATTCGGGGGGGCCTTGAAGGATGTACTCGTTGTTGATCTGGGCAAGGTGGTGATCAGGGAGGTCTTGAGAAGAGCCGGGGTAAGGCCCGTAGTCCCCGATGATCTCAAAGAGATCAGGCCCAGGATTTTGAAGGAAGTTGAAAAAAGCGAGATAGAGGCGAAGTACATGGACTGGGATGCCAGTCTGCAGCCCATAAAGATAGACGAAGTCATCATGGGCAACGTGCTTCAGGGGGGCCAAGGGCAAAACACCGGCAGACAGGCGAGCATCAGAGCCGGAGTGCCTCAGGAAACCAACGCCTTCACCATCAACAAGGTGTGCGCTTCCGGCATGAAAGCAGTAGCTCTGGCTGCTCAGGCGATAAAGGCAGGCGATGCCGACGCTATCATAGCTGGCGGGATGGAGAGCATGAGCAGTGCACCTTATGCATTGCCCAAGGCACGCTGGGGCTACCGCATGGACGTCGGCGCTAAGGCGGAAGCGCTGGATATGATGGTCTTCGATGGGTTGTACGAAATATTCTATGACTATCACATGGGGGTGACCGCAGAGAACATTGCCAGAGACTACCAGATATCGCGGAGGGAGCAGGACGAGCTAGGTGCCGAGAGCCATCACCGGGCTCTAAAGGCAATCAAAGGGGGCATATTCAAGCAGGAAATTGTGCCGGTTGAGGTCCCTCAGAAGGGGGGGCCTAAACTGTTTGACACCGACGAAAGGCCGATGGAGACGGATGTGGAAAGGATGAGCAAGCTGGCCCCCGCTTTTGTCAAGGGCGGGACCGTCACCGCAGGGAATTCCTCGGGGATAAATGATGGAGCGGCTGCCCTGCTGATCACTTCCAGGGGGTTTGCCCAGAGAAACGGATTGAAGATCATGGCTTCCATCAGGGGGTATGCCACCGGCGGTGTGGACCCCAAGTACATGGGCCTCGGCCCTATACCGGCTACGCGGAGACTCCTGAAAAAGACAGGTTACAGCATGGCTGATATGGATTTGATTGAGCTAAATGAGGCTTTTGCTTCCCAGACCATTGCTTGCATGAAAGAGCTGGGCATTCCCTGCTACGGTGAAAGCAAGGATTTCTGCCAGGATGGCTGCGAGAAGGTCAATGCTCATGGCTCGGGAATATCCCTGGGGCATCCGGTGGGATGCACCGTAGCCAGGATACTGGTGACGCTGCTTCATGAGATGGAGAGGAGAAATGCCAGGCGGGGCCTGGCCAACCTCTGCATTGGCGGTGGCCAGGGCATGGCCATGATTTTGGAGCGGTAGAAAGCAGGCTTCATCTCTCCCGTCTCTCAATACAGCCACGCTACTGACTATTGGTAGAAGCACTTCTCTGAGAAAGGCACCATCCGGCAGGCTCCTGCCTGCCTATTCCACCCGCCTTGTTGGTGGGTGTCAGGTGGGGCACCTGACACCCACCAACACTCATACCCTATATGGTAAGGCAAAGAAAGAGAGGGCTTACTGGAGACCCGCAAAAGGGAGGATATACCGATGGACGAAGAATGCCACCATCTGCACCAATCGACCATGGTGGACTTGGGAAACTATCTCCAGGAGATTGTCCGTGCATACCACTATTGAATCGAGTAGCAACCGTCCACCACCAGGGCATGTCCAGTGCAGTAAGAGGCCGCGTCAGAGCAGAGCCAAACGATCGCATTGGCGATCTCATCGGGTTCGGCAAGCCGTCCTATCGGCGTCGCTGCCATCAAGGCATGGAAGATCTCCGGCATATCCTTTATGACACGATCCAGTATAGCCGTCCGGGTATTACCAGGACATATGGCATTGACTCGGATGTTGTTCTTGACATACCCCAGCGCTGTTGACTTGGTCAGCCCAACAACGCCGTGCTTGCTGGCAACATAGGCGGGGACATTCTGATGGGCCACCAAACCCATAGTCGATGCCGTATTGACAATGGCCCCACCCCCCTGCTTCAGCATTTGTGGAATCTGATACTTCATCCCCAGAAACACCCCAGTCAGATTGATAGCAATCACCCGATCCCAATTCTGCTTGGAGCAGTCCGCCGTCAAGGCCGTATCCCCGTCAATTCCAGCATTGTTCACAGCGCACTCCAGCCGGCCATACTTCTCCACCGTTTTCTTGACCATCGTTTCAACATCAGCCTCTTGTGAGACGTCGGCCTTGACAAAGATGGCCTCGCCTCCAGCCTTTCGGATCATGCGAACCGTCTCCTGTCCCTCCTTCACCGCGATATCCGCAACGACCACTTTTGCTCCTTCTCTAGCGAAGGCAAGGGCTGTCGCCCGTCCAATCCCTGAGGCTGCTCCGGTAACCAAACCCACCTTTCCATCTAGTCTGCCCATTTTAGTACCTCCTTATTTGCACGAGATTGTTCAATCCTGTTTCTTCACCCAAGCTGCGCTACCTGACAAAATCGAGCAGATAGCAGGAGGTCAGACCCGTGGACAAAACTAATCAGCCCAT
>JBGOXA010000146.1:0-5274 GCA_041478915.1 Dehalococcoidia bacterium | reverse complement strand
GAAGGGGCTTGATGCGGACAATGGTCAGGAGTTCATCAATGAGATGCTGTACAAGTACTGTGCCAGGGAGAAGCTGGAGTTCACCCGATCGCGGCCCTGCCACAAGAATGACAATGCCTATATTGAAGAGAAGAACTGGACTCACGTCAGGAAGGTACTGGTTCTTCCCTTCGGGGAAGAATCAGGTATGACACTGAGGAAGAAATAGCCATCATACGTGACCTCTGCCGGAATGATCTGAGGCTATATAAGAACTTCTTTTAACCGGTGATGAAGCTGGTCAGCAAGGAGAGAATTGGGGGCAGGATCAAGCGCAAGTACGGGACTACGACAACCCCCTACCAGAACCTGATGCAGTCAAAGCAGCTCAGTAAGGAAGCTGAAGAGCGGTTGATGCAGGCCTACTTCCCCCTCAACCCCGCCACCCTCAAGCGAGAGATCGACGCCAAGATCAACAAGCTTATCCAGGCTCACCAGGCTAAGAATACTACCCATGGAACCAATCTCCATAGACACACCGAACCCCGTATGGTGACATCTTTCATGATTCAACAAGCCACCGTTCGGTTACCTTCTTAAATGAGTTGACACGGCACCCCTCCCCTTAAAAGGGTTCTGTTCGGTTCTAAGTTTGCAGCGCTCTGGACCGAACGAAAGCAATAAACTCGCTGAGAAGGCGGGAAACAACCCTTTCCCTGCGATAGATACAATAGAAGTCCCGACTGAGCTTTAACCCCTTAATGGGCACTTGTTTGACCAGCCCCAGCGCCAGGCTCTTCTTAATTGCCAGATTCGATACGAAGGCGATCCCTGCCTTAGCTTCCACTGCGGCAACCACAGCCTGACTCGTACCAAAGACCAGACTTGGCGACCACCTGCTGATGTCAACACCATGCTGGGCTAGGAGGGACCTCAGATTTCGCTGCGTGCCGGAACTGTCCTCACGTAAGATAAGCAACTCCCCCTCCAGTTCCAGAAGCGAAATCTCATCACGCTGAGCGAAGGGATGCTCTGGGAACGCAATGAGAACGATTTCGTCCTCCGCCACCTTAAGGCACTCCAGTTCCTTTACCCCGGGCGCGATGCCGCAGAACCCCAACTCATAGGTACCAGCACGTACTGCCTCGACAACGGTGAGGGAATCGGAGATCTCCAGCCGAACCCCTACCGAGGGGTGCAGTGCTTTGAACTCGCCCAGGATGGAAGGCAACAGGATTTCTCCAGGGATGGTGCTAGCGGCGATAACCATTTCACCTGTCACCTCCTCGCGCAGGCGGTCAAGATCGGCCAATAGACGTTCTTGCTCCTCCTTTACGACTCTGGCGAAGCAGAGCAGGCGTTTCCCCGCGTCGGTCATGGTGATCGACTTCTGCCCCCGGTCAATCAGACGCACGCTGAGGTCACGCTCCAGCTTCTGAATCTGGAAGGAGACAGCAGGCTGGCTGATGGATAGCTTCTTGGCTGCTTCGGAAAAGCTCCCCAGCCTTATCACCTCCAGGTAAGTCACTAGATACTCGAGGTTCATCATGCACCTCCAATTCTATTATAAGCATTGTTTATTGTGATGCTAAGAGATATTTATGATATAATCTGTTTGGGTCAATTTTAGGCCATGAAAGGAGCACAGGACAAATGGCCAACGATAACCGCCAAATGTGGAGGGACTTGGGAATAGACCTGGAGCAGCATGATGCGCTTATGAATGCTCTGCCACCCATCTACAAGGAATGGTACCTCTCCCAGAAGAACCGCCCCCAGGGCATGGGTTTCTTCGACTTTGTGGTAGGCGATATTCATGGTATCAGGGTGCGCGAACTGAGGCAGCAGGCCATAGATGGTAACAAGGTGGTGGCCACCTACTGCGTCTTCGTTCCGGAGGAAATTATCCTGGCTGCCGGTGCTATTCCAGTGGGGCTATGTGCTGGAGCGCAGTTTTCCGTGCCCATAGCGGAGCAGGTCCTGCCGCGCGATACCTGCCCCCTTATCAAGTCCTCTTTCGGGTTTAAGCTCGGGCGTGTCTGCCCCTATGTGCAGACAAGTCATCTCATAGTGGGTGAGACGACCTGCGATGGTAAGAAGAAGATGTTCGAGCTCCTCTCCGAACACCACCCTGTTTATGTCATCGAGGTGCCGAATAAGAAGAACCCAGCCAGCCGCAATTTGTGGCTGGCAGAGGTGATAGCCTTCAAGGAAGTCATTGAGAAGCTGACCGGCAATAAGATTACCGCAGACAGGCTGGCCCGAGCTACAAAGGCAGTCAACGATCGCCGCCGTGCCCTCCAGCGCCTGTACAACACCCGCAAGGCCCGGCGGCCGGTGCCCATCAGCGGCAAGGATGCCCTGCTGGTGACCCAGGTATCTTTCTACGATGACGTGGCTCGCTGCACCCAACAGGTGAACGCTCTTGGCGAGGAATTGGAGAAGCGTATCTCCACCGGAGAAGGGGTATTTCCAGCGGATGCTCCGCGCATCCTTGTTTCGGGCAGCCCCATGGCCATCCCCAACTGGAAGCTACATCATATACTGGAGACAGCCGGCGCTGCCGTCGTCTGCGAAGAATCGTGTATCGGTACCAGAGCCTTCAGTGATCTCGTGCCTGATGTTGCAGGCACAGTGGAAGAACAGCTTAGGGCCATCGCCGAGCGCTACATGCGTATCCATTGTGCCTGTTTTACCCCCAATGACGAGCGTCTTGACGATATCGTGAGGCTCGCTAGAGAATACCAAGTGGACGGAGTGGTGCACTACAACCTTCAGTTCTGCCATACCTATGCCTATGAAGCTATCAAAGTGGAGAAAGCCTTGAAAAAGGAAGGTATCCCTCTACTGCGCATAGAGACCGACTACGGCGACGGGGATATGGGGCAATTGAGAACCAGAATCGATGCCTTCCTGGAGATGATACGCCATTGAGGAGGACAACCAATGACCAAGGTGATTGATGCCAGGACTCTGTCCTGTCCGCAACCGGTGACACTCACCATGAAAGCTTTAGAGGAAGCCGACGAGGTAGTCGCGATCGTGGATAACGAAACCGCACGGGACAATGTATCCCGGCTAGGGAAGAACCAGGGCTGTCAAGTGACCGTAGAGCAAAAGGAGGACGGTATCTACCTGACGCTAACGAAGGCCGATGCCAAGCCACTCAGAAAAGGCCACTTGCCTGCCACCGGCACAGTATTGTTTATTGCCTCGGAATTCCTAGGCAGAGGCGACAACCAGCAGTTGGGCAGCCTTCTGATGCAAAAATTCCTTCACACCATGGGCAGCCTCAAGTCAAGGCCAGAGACTATCATTCTAATCAACACCGGGGTGAAGCTGGCCACCAAGGATTCCCTGGTGGTCGAAGAGCTGCGTCGTCTTGAACATCAAGGAGTAGAAATTCTGGCGTGCGGCACCTGTCTCACGCATCTACAGTTGATGGACAAGGTAGGAGCGAGCCAGGTGTCTGATATGTACACCATAGCCGACAAGCTTCTGAGAGCAGAGAAGATCGTCTCTCTGTGAACCGGCCGAGCGGTTGCCTATCCTTGGCCTCCTAGCTCGCTCCTAGCGCTGAAGTGAGGTATGCCATGACAGGACGAGAGGGAGAGGCCGAGGTAGCACGCTTTCCTCACCTGTAGATTAGTGCTTCCCCCTCCATAGCCCTCCCGCAAATCACCCAAGATTACCCAGGTGCTGGCCGATAACCAACCCCATGAATCTTGATGTGGTTTCTCTCCAACTCTGTTTTGGCACCCAGAATCTCTGCCACCAGCCAGAGATTTGTCTCCACATGCTCTGTTGTCTGCGGTATGGTATAGTGGCTGATCCCCTGAGCCAGAGCGCAGTAAGGGATTAGCTGGTCGGCCAGATGTCTATCCACCGTTGCCCCAGTCTTCAAGTCCTCAAGAAGATTACGCGCCACGTACCGACCAATTTCCTCCGATCTCCTCCCCGGCCTTCCCGCCCTATCAGAGCCAATAATACACCCAGTGCTGGTTTCAGCCCATATGTTGAGGGCAGCTCCCTTCTGTCCGGCCTGGGTATCGTACTTTAACTCAATCCGAGCCTCGTACCCCTCCGCCCTGAGTCGCTCCCGGCACTCGTCAGCCATTCTCTGGCTCACCTTCTGCTCCTGCAGGTGCGAGGAAAGAGCAATGCCCTCGATCCTCCTTACCTCACCCTGTTCAGGAAGTAGCAAGGGACTGAGCGGGGTTGTTACTGGTTTTACTCTCACCTCAATAACCCCAGCACCACGAGGCACATATCCGGGTTGCTTCAGCTCCAGCTCGGCAGTCACGCCCATCTTTCTCAGGGTGGGAAGCAGCACATATTGCATGTGATAGGCGGAGGGGGCAAAATCTTGAAACAGCCCGCCGGAAATCCTGAAAGCTGAAGGTTTGTCAGCAAAGCACCCCACCAGCAGCAAGGTCATGGCTAACATGGTGGTGGAGCCTGCCGTGCCTATCTCCCACTGATAGAAATCTCCCCTTATATGTTTCCCCGGCCTATAAACTATCTCCCTGGAACCCACCTTTGCCCCTTCCACTGTGCCGCCACACATCTGGGCACAGGCCAAGACCACCTGAAGGTGCTGTGGCCTGAGCCCAGGTTTATCTCTCCTAGCCCGGACATTCCACAGGTGCAACTCCTCGCCCAACAGCGTGGACAGGGCCACAGCCAGGCGAAGGATGGTGCCAGAGCCAGATTTAGCAGCCCCATCTATTTGAATCATGGTATTTCCAGTTTACCTCATCACCAACGCACTATGATACACTGATTATTAGCTAACCAAGGGGGGGCAGCGTTGAACCAGTCAAGCCATACGATAACCTTCTTGGGGACTGCCGGCGCACGGGTGATGGTAGCTAACCAGATCCTGGCCTCAGGCGGGCTTTGGTTCGACCTGGGCGGCACAGAAATACTGCTAGATCCCGGTCCGGGCACCCTCGTCCAAGCTACCAAGCGAAAACTCAAGGCCGCAAAGCTGGAGGCCATCATCCTCTCTCATAGACACCTCGACCACGCCGCAGATGCCAACATCATGGTTGAGGCCATGACCGACGGAGGTTTGCGCAAGAGAGGAGTCCTTTTCGCCCCTAGAGACGCCCTGGACGAGGACCCGGTGGTCCTCCATTATCTGCGTCCCTATCTCGGGCGCATCGAGGTTCTGAAAGCAGGAGGAAGCTATAACATCGGCGACATTTCGTTTCGCACCCCGGTCAGACACCATCACCCCGTAGAGACCTACGGGATAGTATTTAACGCCGGTGAGCATACCATTTCCTGTCT
>JBGOXA010000018.1:0-12743 GCA_041478915.1 Dehalococcoidia bacterium | reverse complement strand
CCTGTTGACTTGCGGTACGGGGAACCTCAAGTATTTCATAAAGAGTCTTCTTTCGGTCTTCAGTCTCTCCGACTTGTTCCACCCTAGTCCCACATGCTGAGCAGTAAAGGTATCCCTCAGGTACTTTGCTGCCACACTTAGAACAGAACCCCATTCGACCTCTCCTATCCTCCGCAGACCTGCTGCCTAGGCTAATCAGGCCAGAGATTATTCTGCGTGCATTATACCACCCAAAACTCAGCCCGAATATAGGCAACTCACTGTCTGATTGTCTGGTTCGCAGTATTTCCGGGGCAGGTCACCATGAATCACGCTATGACGCTGGCACAAGGATGACAACAAGGGTCCCTGGCCGAATTTGGGACCAGTTGTTGGCTGCCAGCAGCCAGTAGGTATAAGAGCCAGAACTTAGAGAAGGACCGGTTATTGGGGGCCAGGCGTTGGAAAACATCTGACCCCCCAACCGCCTGAAAAGGCCTATCCTCAGCCTTCAAGAGATGGTCAAGGAGACAGTGGCGCCGGAGCCTTATGTTCTTCGATACCCCTTCCTTGTGAAGGCTGGGCAGCGCTAGGATTCCCCTGTTCAGATACCTGAACCGTAGCCCTTTTGTATTCCTGTCTTACGCACAAATCAAAGCTATGAAATAGCTAACAAAAAGCTAACGGACTGAATGAAACGGGACAACACCCGTTGGTATTCTACGAACAAAACAGGTTTTCCCCCATTTACGCATTATGTCTTGTTTGAACGTAAAACGATCTATTGGGACGCCTGATGGTGAAGACCTTATTCGGTGCATCCTCCCAAGTATGGCGCCCTTGCCCTTGTGGTGATCTTGCATACCTGCTGCCCCGCTAGCTCTTGAGAAGGTCTAACATAACCGTGTGAACCAGCCGGTTAGAAAACAAAAGATCACTCTTCTCTGGCTTCCACCCATTGTCTTCGAAATCGCTAACCTGTCCGCCTGCCTCTATAACAAGTAACACCCCTGGGGCAACATCCCAGGGCTCGATGCTTGTGGTGAAATAGGCTTCCGCCTTTCCGGCTGCTACCCAGGCTGTTTCCAGGCCAGCCGAACCCAGCTTCCGTATGTCCATGACTTCCGGATAAACCGTGCTCAGCAGCCGACCGGTTCTCACTCTGTCCTTATCACCGCCCTCACAGTAGAGAAGATAGCCCCGGCTAATCTCGGAGACCTTTGAAACCCGCATTCTCCTCCCATTGATGAAGGCTCCTCTCCCCTTCTCTGCCAAGTAAAACTCGTTAATCGCGGGGGCATAGACAGCCCCCACGACAAGCTCTTTTTTGTGCATCAAGGCTATGCACACTGAAAACAAAGGGTTCCAATTGGCAAAGTTGCCGGTGCCGTCCAAGGAATCTACGACCCAGAGCCAGTCAGGGTCGCCGCTTAGTAAACCGCTCTCTTCAGCTAGCACGGAGTGCTCTGGATATGCCTCCCTGATCCCCCGAACTATCAGATCGTCAGCCATTTTGTCATAAGCAGTTACGGCTTCCTTGGCTGAACTCCGCAATCTGACCAGTGGCAGCTCTTTTCCGAAGTAGCCCATCAAAAGGTTCCCTGCCATCCTAGCTAGTCTCTCAGCTAGTTCTCTCATGGGCAGGTACCTCATATGCAACCCTTCATCCTGCAAGTGTCTTGCCATCATGACACCACGTACCCCATTCTACCATGAGTCAGGCGTATTTTCCCTTACCGGCGAAGGAGGCTGTGATGTACCATCCACGAGGTTCCTATGTGGCACTGAAGGCGGGTATATGGTATGCTTGATGATGTCACAAACATGGCTGTGACGTTTGGAGGTGAGACGGAGCAAAGCTAAAGCTACTATTGCAGACTGCGGGAAAGTTTATCTTGACTTGGAAACAAGCTTTTGCTTATACTATTTGACTAGTTGCCCGAGTGGCGCAATGGTAGCGCAACCGATTTGTAATCGGTAGGTTAGTGGGTTCGACTCCCCTCTCGGGCTATTTCCCGGAGGGGTGGGTGAGCGGTTAATACCAACAGACTGTAAATCTGTCGCCCTAAGGGCTACGCAGGTTCGAATCCTGCCCCCTCCAGATAGAATTAACTAATTAAAATGATGCCCACATAGCTCAGCTGGTAGAGCACGCCCTTGGTAAGGGTGAGGTCACCAGTTCGAATCTGGTTGTGGGCTCATGGAAGAGGAGGCTAGAAATGGCAAAGAAAAGGTTTGAGCGGACAAAACCACATGTAAACGTTGGGACAATCGGTCATGTCGATCACGGGAAAACGACGCTAACTTCGGCCATAACCAAGGTACTGGCCACAGTAGGCCAGGCGGCATATCGCGCCTATGACAGTATAGACAATGCCCCCGAAGAAAAGGCAAGGGGACTGACCATTCAGATCGCCCACATAGAGTATGAGACCCAGAAGCGCCACTACGCCCACGTGGACTGCCCTGGCCATGCCGACTATATCAAGAACATGATTACTGGCGCTGCTCAGATGGACGGGGCCATAGTGGTAGTCAGCGCTCCTGATGGTCCTATGCCTCAGACGAGGGAGCACATTCTGCTGGCACGCCAGGTAGCAGTACCCTACATAGTGGTTGCCTTGAATAAGGTGGACGCCATGGACGATCCAGAGCTGCTGGAGCTGGTGGAGTTAGAGTTAAGAGATTTATTAACCAAGTATGGCTTCCCTGGAGATAAAATCCCCATAGTGCGAGTTAGTGCTCTCAAGGCAGGCGAATGTGGTTGCGGTAAGAGGGAATGCCAATGGTGCGGGGGAATCTGGAAGCTAATGGATGCAGTGGACGAATATATCCCCACCCCGGTACGAGACAAAGACAAACCTTTCTTGATGCCGATTGAGGATGTCTTTAGCATTAAGGGACGTGGTACTGTACCTACAGGAAGGGTAGAGAGAGGCATCATCAAGCCGGGCGATCCAGTAGAGATAGTGGGTCTGGGAGCAACTATCAGCACAGTAGCTGTTAGTCTGGAGATGTTCCACAAGATTCTGGACGACGCAGAGCCCGGGGATGCTGTCGGGATCCTGTTGAGAGGTTTAGAGCGGGAGCAAATTGAGAGGGGCATGGTGATAGCTAAGCCTGGTTCTGTAAAGCCGCATACCAAGGCTGAGGCTCAGGTCTACATCTTGGCCAAGGAAGAAGGAGGAAGGCACACTCCCTTCTTCAATGGCTATAAGCCCCAATTCTACATCAGGACCACAGATGTCACGGGCGCGATTAAGCTACCTGAAGGAATGGAGATGGCTATGCCAGGCGACGACGTCAAGATGACCATAGAGTTAATCAGCCCGGTAGCAATAGAGCAGGGGCTGAGATTCGCCATTAGGGAAGGCGGCAAGACAGTAGGGGCAGGGGCATTCACCCGCATAATTGAGTAGTTGAGTAGTAGAACACGTGGCGAAGAAGAGTGACGTTAGAAGCATCATTCACCTTGCTTGTACCCAGTGCAAGGAGAGAACTTATACCACTACTAAGAACAGAAAGAACGATCCGCAGCGATTAGAGCTAAAGAAATATTGTCCTCGCTGCCGTATTCAGACGCTACATAGAGAGGCCAAATAGCTACTGATGGGGAAGGTTGAAGCTGCCAGGAAGCATGGCGTCAGATTCAAGTTCTTTAGCGACACCATAGCCGAGCTAAAGAAAGTAATCTGGCCCACGAGACGAGAAACAATACGGTTGACTATTATAGTGCTCATTGTCTGTATTGGCATGGGCATTCTTCTTGGCGTACTGGACTACGGCTTTACCCACCTGGTATGGAACGTGTTGCTTGGGAGATAATGGACTGCTATGCAGGAAAATGAAAAACGGTGGTATATGATTCACACGTACACGGGACGTGAAGCGCAGGTCCAACTCAATCTGGAGCAGCGTATCAAGTCCATGGATGTTGCCAAGGACATAGGCGAGCTCATCATACCTACTGTAGAGGAGATCGAAATCAAGGAAGGGCAACGACGCACTGTAGCCAACAAGCTCTTCCCTGGCTATGTGCTTGTCAGGATGAGAATGAATAACAATAGTTGGAGTATAGTGCGCAATACTCCAGGAGTTACCAGCTTCGTGAGCAACCAGGACGAGCAAGGCAAACTCATTCCTGCCCCTCTTGAAGAAGAAGAAGTGGCGGCTATTTTGGATAGGATGAAAGCTGGTGCGCCTCAGGTGACAGTGGGATTGATCAAAGGAGAAAGCGTACGCATTACCGACGGCCCATTCATCGATTTCGCTGGCATAATCGATGGGATTAGCCCAGAGAAAGGTAAAGTAAGAGTACTGGTTTCCTTCTTTGGACGGGAGACGCCGGTAGAGCTTGACTTTTTACAAGTGGAGAGGCTTTAGACATGGCAAAGAAGGTAAAAGCTATTCTTAAATTGCAGCTCCCTGCTGGCAAGGCTACCCCTGCCCCTCCCGTAGGCCCGGCTCTAGGCCAACACGGGGTCAACATAATGGCTTTCTGCAAGGAGTACAACGGTCGCACAGCCTCTCAGGAGGGCACTATCGTCCCTGTGGAGCTTACCATATACGATGATCGCTCCTTTAGTTTTGTCCTGAAGACGCCGCCCACTTCTGAACTTCTGCTGAAGGCCGTGGGCGTAGAGCAAGGCAGTGGCTCACCGATAGGGCAAAAGGTCGGCAAGATATCTCAGGAGAAGCTCCGAGAGATTGCCCAAATGAAGATGAAAGACCTCAACACCTCTAACCTGGAGAAAGCTATGAAAATCGTCGCAGGCACAGCGCGCAGCATGGGAATTGAGACGGAGTAACCAATGGCACAACACGGCAAGAAGTATCAGGAAGCTATCAAGCTGGTAGATCGAACCAGCAGTTACCCTCTTAAGGAAGCTGTTGAGTTGGCAAAGAAGGCGGCATACGCCCGCTTTGACGAGGCTGTCGAGCTCCATCTACGCATGAATCTCGACCCGCGTAACGCGGATCAGCAGGTAAGGGGCACTACCTCGCTGCCCCATGGCCTGGGGAAAAAGATTCGCATCCTGGTATTCGCCCAGGGCGAAGCAGTAAAGGTTGCCGAGCAAGCCGGTGCAGATTATGTAGGCGGCGATGATTTGATCAAGAAGATTGAGGAAGGCTGGCTGGACTTCGATGTGATCATTGCTACTCCTGATATGATGGGTAGGATAGGTAAGCTGGGGAAGATTCTTGGTCGCCGCGGCCTGATGCCGAATCCCAAGGTGGGGACGGTAGCGCCGGCGGCAGACCTCCCCAGGGTAATTGGGGAAGTCGGTAAGGGCCGGGTAGAGTTCAGATTGGATCGAACAGGTAATATCCACGTTGTTGTGGGCAAGGCCAGCTTTGAAGCAGATAAGCTAATGGAGAACCTCCTGGCCATTATAGAAGCAATAGTGAAAGCCAAACCTAGTGGAGCTAAAGGGCAGTATATCAAGAGCGCCACAATAGCCACCTCCATGGGACCAGGCATCAAACTTGACCTCAGGTCTGTACTAGCCACGGTTTGAAGCAGGCAAGTACCAGGCCTCAAAGCTAAGCCATTAAAGGAACATGGACGTCGTGCGGGTCAGAAAATACTAGAAGGAGAGCAGGCATGGTAGGTATAGTTTCGTATGGGGCCTATATTCCCATCTACAGGCTAAGCCGGGACGCTATCGGGGTGGTGTGGTTGAAGTCTCTCGGCAGAGGCGAAAAGGCAGTAGCCAACGCCGACGAAGATAGCGTAACAATGGGGGTAGAAGCAGTTTTAGATTGCTTAAATGGTATGGATCGCCGGCAGGTGGACGCACTGTATTTCGCCACTGCCTCACCACCCTATGTGGAGAAGCAATCAGCCAGCATAATAAGGGCCGCTGCCGACCTCCGCGAAGACGTGCTGACCATAGACATCGCCCACTCCCTGAGAGGGGCAGGCAGCGCCATGAAACTAGCTATGGATGCGGTTCAGGCCGGTTCAGCTAGGAAGGTCATGGTGACTGCTGCTGAGTGCCGCATCCCTGCCCCGAACTCTGAATTCGAAGCTACCTTCGGAGATGGTGCAGCCGCCTTGCTTATCGGAGACTCCGATATAGCTGCTGTTATAGAGGGGAGCTACCACCTCTCCAGCGAGTTTGTCGATGTGTGGAAAAAGCCAGGGGATAGCTATATGCAAACCTGGGAAGATCGGTTTCTTCGGGATGAAGGTTACCTCAAGATCCTGCCTCAGGCGGCTTCAGCGCTACTGAAGAAACAGGGGGTGAGCCCCAAGGGTATTAGCAAAGCCGCCTTCTATGGACCCGATGCCAGGACACATGCAACCATGGCGAGAGAGATCGGACTTGATCCCAAGACACAGGTACAATCTCCCCTGTTTGACTCCGTAGGCAACACAGGCACCGCTCTGGCCCCCATGACCCTCATAGCTACGCTGGAGGAGGCAAAGCCAGGGGACAGAATATTGTATGCCACGTATGGGGATGGAGCTGATGCCTTCCTCCTGCGAGTGACTGAGCAAATTGAAAAAGTGAGAGATCGAAGAGGGATAAAGCGCCACTTGGCTTCAAAGCTTATGCTCCCCGGCTACGGGAAATACGTGGAGATACGTGAGCTTATGGAGTGGGAAGCCGGACGTCGCCCTGCCCGCCGTTCTTCACTGCCGGCAATATGGCGGGACCGCCAGCACCTCTTCGCCCTCTATGGACAGAAGTGTCGAGCATGTGGAAACATCCAGTATCCCAAGCAAAGGATATGCATATATTGCCAGGCGAAGGACAATTTTGAACTCATCAGGCTCTCTGATAAGAAGGGGACAGTATTTACCTTCAGCATGGACGAGAGAGCAATGGAAGTAGTGCTGCCCAAGGTCTTCACCGTAGTCGACCTGGATGGCGGGGGCAGGTTCTACAGTGTGATGACAGACCGGGACACCTCTAAGGTCCAAGTAGGCATGAAAGTGGAGATGACCTTTAGGATACAGCTCGAAGCGGCAGGACTGCACAACTACTTCTGGCGGGTTAGGCCAATAAGGTGCTAAGGAGAGGATAATGGAAAGCTTAAAGGACAAAGTGGCCATAGTTGGTATGGGTTGCACTCCCTTCGGCGAGTTCTGGGAGAAGGATCCCATTGACTTGATTGTAGACGCCGCCTCTGAAGCCTTCGCGGACGCCGGAGTAGAGGCAAAGGATATTCAGGCTGCCTGGGTGGGGTACACCTCTTCCGACACAGCAATGACGGGGATTATCCTCGCCAGTGCCCTGCAATTGCAGTTCATACCAGTTACCCGCGTGGAAAATGCCTGCGGCACCGGGGCAGAGACTATCCGGGGAGCAGCACTGGGACTGGCTGCCAAGGTCTACGATCTTGTACTGGCGGTAGGCTGGGACAAGCTAAAGGATACCGGCTTCGGCGGGATCGGCCAAGCCTACCCTGGCAAGTGGCATCCTGTCTATGGTGCAGCTCCAGAAGTCGGCGGTGCGGTGGCTCGCTATGCGCTGGCCGCCACCAGGTATTTCTCCAAGTATGGGCTAAGCCCAGAGGAAGGTAAGAGGCTCCTCGCCAAAATATCAGTGAAAAGCCACTACAATGGGGCTCGAAACCCAAAGGCCTGGCTGCAGCGGAAGATAACGGTGGAGGAAGTACTGAACGCTCCTATGATAGCCTGGCCTCTGGGCCTTCTCGACTGCTGTGGAGTGAACGATGGAGCATCGGCGGCAATCCTTTGCCGCACCGAGGATGCTAAGTCTTTTAGACCCGGGGGTGACTATATTACCATCAAGGGATCAGGGATTGCCTGTGGCCCAGGTTGGGGCAAAGAGCGCACCAACTATGACTTCAGCACCTGGGAGGAAACGGAGGCGGCTGCCAAGCAAGTCTACGCGATGGCTGGAATAAAGAACCCCAGAAAAGAACTGAGCATGGCCGAAGTCCATGACTGCTTCTCCATCGCGGAACTAATAGCGGTGGAGTCCCTGGGTATCTGCCAGAAAGGCCATGCTAAGGAAGACATCGAATCCGGTGCTTGGGAGCAAGGAGGCGAGATACCGGTAAACATAAGCGGCGGCTTGAAGTCCTTTGGCCATCCCGCTGGTGCCAGCGGGGGTCGCGAGGTGTACGAATTCTATAAACAGTTCCAGGGCAAAGCTGAGGATCCATCCCGACAGTTGAAGGATGTTAAGCTTGGGTTGGCTCATAACCAGGGTGGGCACCCCGGCAACTTCGTATGTGGAGTTACCATTGTCGGTGAGCCACCGTCAAAATAAAGTAGGACACGCTCTTTCATCATTGGCCTTGAATAGTGTATAATAAGAGCAAGCTTGCCGTAGACCGCAGGTGCCACCGAGGCTTAAATCATTTACCTGCTGAGGCTGATTTATCGTGTTGGCGGAAGTCTCTGTGTTGCCCCTGGGTCTCAAGCCACAGGGGCTTTCTTTTTTGAACGGGAAATAATGGGGGCAAAGAGATGATACGACAGAAAAAGGAAGAAATCGTCAAGAAGATTGAGGAATGGCTTGCAGATTGCCAATTGGCCATCGTTACTGATTATCGAGGGATGACGGTCAGCGAGATAAACCAGTTACGTCGTTTGCTAACGGAATCTGGTATCCAATTTCATGTGGTCAAGAATAACCTGGCTGGTATTGCCGCAGAGAGAGTAGGCAAAGAGGAGCTGAAAAAGCTCCTGACCGGCCCCTCGGCAATAGCCTTCGGCTACGGCGAAGTTTCGGAGCCAGCCAAGATCCTCTCGGGACATATCCGTTCAGCCAAGGCTCATCTCAGCATCAGGGGAGGCTTGCTCTATAATAGGCTGCTTGATCCTGGTGAGATAACAGCCCTATCAACACTCCCTCCAAGAGAGGTGTTAGTCGGCCGGTTGGTTTCACAGATGCAAGCACCTATTTCCTCATTGTTGACTGTCCTTAGCGCCAACTTAACGGCAATTATGAGAACCTTGCAGGCAAGAAAGCAGCAACTAGAAGGAGGTTAAGATAAATGACCAAGGACGAGATGATAGCCGCCATCAAGAATATGACCGTTCTTGAGCTGGCAGAGCTGGTAAAAGCCCTGGAAAAGGAATTCGGGGTCAGTGCGGCACCGGTAGCTGTGGCAGCCCCAGCTGGCGCGCCAGCCGCAGCCTCAGCAGCACCGGCAGCAGAAGAACAGACAGAATTCAGCGTCATCCTCAAGGAAATCGGTGCCAACAAAATCAATGTCATTAAGGCCGTGCGCGAGGTGACCACCTTGGGATTGAGAGAGGCGAAAGAACTGGTAGAAAGTGCCCCCAAGGCCGTGAAAGAGAGAGTCACCAAAGAGGAAGCACGCGTTGCTAAGGAGAAACTCGAGGCAGCCGGCGCTACTGTCGAGGTGAAGTAACTCAAACTCGGGGTGATACGAGAAAGGGATTGCTCAGCCAGTCGCCTCACTACGGCAGACAATCCAATACTATTATCTTCGTCTCCTGAGGAAGATTTGAACTGGTAATAGAAATCTTGGGCTGGGGGAGGACTTCCCTCAGCCCCATTTCTTTGATGAACTCGCTCAAAGGCTCAAGCCAGGGCACTACTGCGGTCCCGTAGTGCATAGGAATGACGACCCTGGGCCGGAGAAGCCTTACTATTTCAGCAGCCATTTTTGCGTCCGTGGTGGAAACACCACCCACCGGCACGAACAGCACGCCTGGATCGCTCAACTCTTCCACCTGGCGTGACGAGGGTAAATGTCCCAGGTCACCCAGATGGCAAAGCCTGACATCCTCCATTTCAATCAGGTAGGCGACGTTCTTTCCCCGCTGACTACCTTGCTGCGCATCATGGAAGTTAGAAAGACCCATAATAAAAACACCCTTAATCTCATATTCACCAGGGCGTCTGATCACTTTGGGGTTGCCATCGATACGAGACAAATAGCTGTGACCGGGGTGACCATGACTTACGGTGACGATATTCGCACTTAGCCGAGGACAGGAGTAGCCTATGGTTTCATCGTAAGGATCGGTAACCACTGTTGCCTCTTTGCCCTTGATCTTGAAGCAGGAATGTCCTAGCCAGGTGATTTCCATTTTACTGTCAAACCTCCTCATACACCATAAAAAGCTGTTCAAGCCAATTGCGGGAAAGCGATGGTCAACCCCCTGATAACCATCCTCACTGCGATGGCAGCAAGGAGAAGGCTGGCCACCTTGGAGATGGCCCTTATCCCACCATGCCCCAGGAAGCCAATCACTAGGTTCGCCTGGAGAAAAATGAGCCAAGCCGCCACAAGGTTTACGGCAAACGCTATCACCACTATCCACAGGTGATATTGGCCACTAAGCAGCAGGAGTGTAGTCAGGGTAGCCGGGCCCACAGTCAAAGGGATGCCAATGGGAACGACCGCCACCATCTCTTCTTTCAGCGGCATCTCCATCATTTTCCCCGCTACCAGGTCTCGCAGTGAAAGGCCAAGCAATACTACCCCGCCGGCGATAGCGAAGTGGCCCACCGAAATATCCAGAAATTCGAGTAGGTACTTGCCAACAAAGAGGAAACCCAGCCCCACGGTCGAAGCGGTGAGCATAGCGAGGTGTACTGTCCTGGTGCGCTCGCTCTTCGTCATCTGTTCACTGATGGAGATAATTATGGGCAAGGTTCCCAGGGCATCGATGGCCACGAAAACCGGAACAAGCGAGCGAAGAAACTGGTCGTCCAGCCCTGTCATAGGCAGAGTTCCGCCACCTTAGTCCTCATCAGAATATCAGGTCTTGCCGTACCTTCGCCAGAGGTCAGCCTCTTATCAGGTATTGGATCCCTCCTTCTTCCTTGGTTTCTTTCTTTTCTGCTCTTCCCTGAGTGGGGCACCTATGTCCGCTCGATAACTTATTCCACATTCTAGCACCTTCTGCTAACTGTGTCGCCGTCGCCTTTTCCAGCAGAACTACGGTAGGCGGCCTCACTCTCGGAATAGCGATGATGCTGTGCTCATCAAGAACTTCGTCAGCACCTGCATTCTCAGATGGAGCAGGCTCCTTGGCTACCGGTGCAACCTAGACGAAGTAAAAGGCGGTGGCGATGATGAGATAGATGGCTACCAGTTGGGCACCCTCGAGCCAGTGGCATATGCCGTCCGGACTCAGAGCATTGGCTATGATGGCGGTAATCACTACCGCTGTCAACTCAAAAGGGGTGAATACTAGGTTGAATGGATGGCCCATGAAGGCGTGGCTGACCAGAACCAGCACAGGAACGACAAACAGAGCTATCTGCGTGGCAGAATTCATGCCGATTTCCAGGGATAACGTTATATTGTCCCGCCGAGCAAAACTGATGGCACTGAGATGTTCCGGGATGTTCGCAAGCAAGGCAATAAACACTAGCCCGATGAACGTCTCTGTCAGCCCTGATTGACGTATTAATGGCTCGATTGTGCCAACCAGCATATAGGACTCGAAGCCCACGAGAAGCGTAGAGCCGAATAGGATAACTATCGCGGCTTGCGTGGATCCCCGAAACTCTCTGAAACCGGACAAAGGTCGCTCCACAATAAAGAGGTGCCTATGTGTGACCAGCATGTAAACCAAACTGAGCACATAGATTGCGCCTAGGATGACAGATACCGTTACGCTCATGGCCTCGGCGGGGCGGTCCTCTATCATGTTATAGAGTGATGGCAACGCCAAGCCTACCACCACAATGATAAGCATGGTGGAGGCGAGGCCCGCAGCGTCTCTATTGAACCTCTGCTCCTTGTATTTCAGGCCGCCAAAAATCATAGCCAAGCCAATGAGCAAGAGGACGTTGATGATGATAGAGCCGATAATGGAGGCCTTGACCAGGTCCACCAGTCCGCGCTGGAGCGCAAATATGGCAATAAAGAGCTCTACAGCATTGCCGAAAGTGGCATTGAGCAGGGCCGACATGGTGTTTGAGGTCTGCGATGCGATGAGGGCGGTGGAAGAGGCTAATAGGTGGGTGAGGGCCAAGATGGCCAAAACACTAGTAGCGAATACCAACGTGTTGTTAAGGTGTAAGTAGTAGAACGCTGCTGAGGCGGGAACAAAGAGTAGTAGAGCGTTGACAGAGAGAAGCCCCCGCCATAAGCATCCAGGCATGAATAAATCCCCAGCTTTTCCTAGCACGCTATTATAGCAGATTGCTGTATTTTTATGTGGTTAAGCAAGTTGTTTATTGGCATGAGTAGTGTTCAGACAATAGATACGGTTCTTGTCGTCTCTAACAGGAACGCCGAGGAATATGAACAAAGGCAGAGGGGGAGTGGACAATGCAGGGGACGTGGCACAACATCCTTATCGCTAAACGGCTTCTTGTGGCCAGTTCGGCTGGCAATTGTGGGGAATACGTATTAGAATAGAGCAGACCTTGCTAATGAGAGTGGGGGGTGACCCAAAATACAAGTCCTATACCCCACCGTTTTGCTTCTGCAGAAGAACAGTAATAGCAGGAGCTGAGGTCGAGCCAAGACACAGCTCAGCGGCCAGAACCGAAAGGAATTACATATGGCTGGAGGAGTGGGGATCAGGGTGGTAGGGTAGACCAAATACCACCCAAAGATGACTGACATAAACGAAGGGGATATGGTACATGAGGCAATTAGACAGGTGCTCGAAGAGACCGGACTTGGCTTCCCCGACGATGGCGACGGTATTGATTCCGCCGCCATCTGCTCTTGTGGCTTTTGAGATAACAGGACGTATCTAACCTGAACGTCATGTCATTATTTGGGGAAGATTTGCCATCCGCAATCGAGCGGAGCAAATAGCCAAGAAAAGCGGGAGAGCCATT
>JBGOXA010000173.1:0-4557 GCA_041478915.1 Dehalococcoidia bacterium | reverse complement strand
GGGGGCTCACATTTTGCTGGGTTCGCCTCTGGGGCGGCCTTATCTTGTATGCTCGCCGTCTTCTTGCTCTCCAAATGTCCTTGAAGAAGCTTCGGTCTAAGAGGTGTCTGTGGTCAGCTATGTCTAGCAGGTCCTTGGATATGTTGCTCTCAAAGTAGGCCACTTCCACATGCTTCCCTCTGTTTTTCGCTGCCTGGAGGGCGTAGGCAAAGTCACCATCACCGCTGACCAGGACGGCCACGTCGTAGAGATCGTTCCAGCCAAAGTGAAGAAGGTCCGTAGCCAGCATGATATCGATGCCCTTTTCCACCGGGACGCCTTGCAGCAGCTTGGTAGTCCCCAGGCGGATCTCCAAATATGGTGTCTTGCGGAGGACATCGAGGAATTGTTGCTGCTCAACATAGCCCTCGGGTCGTTGGCTCGGGTCTTGGAGGACATTGTAGTAGTAGGTGCGGAATAGTCGCCTCGGCCCGCAGAGTTTGCTGATGAACTCGGCGAAGTTGAGGTCAACACGCCCGAAGTTGACGCGGAGAGCATGATAGAGGTTGCTTCCGTCAATGAATATGGCTACCCGGCTTTCGGCAGCGTTTCCCCTGAAACCGGCTGGGTAATTAGGCCCTGTTCCCATCACCATAACAAAGTATAGACTAGCAGGAGTTTCCTTGCTTGTCAAAGGCTGAGGGTATGGGCCTGAAGCCGACTGCGGCAGCTAAGGGACAAGAGACGTTCTGTGCCACCACGGCAAAGAACGCGGGGCGATCGAAAATGGCGATATACCTAGCCTTCCCTGGCCTTCTTCTGCAATTCGTAGATTTTGTTCAAGGCTTGAAAGGGTAAGGGAGCCGAGGAAATTTTCTCCAGGGCGATTTCGGAGATAACCTCAGCAGTTAACGCTCTTCTATAACTGCACCAATGCTCTGTCTTTGGCCAAATTGTTAAGATATTAATGTAGATGTGTTCTTTCCTTGACCCTCAACCTCCTCATAGGTCAAATGATAGTCCTCTCGGTATCCACTCTTTACTTGTGAAAGCTCTTCTTCTATCTTTTTTAGTTCCTCCGCGAGACTATCAGCCTCCCTCTTTATTTGTGCTACTTTGTCCTTGATGTTTTTGCTATTAGATAGCTGTTGCACGAGAGAATCTCCGTGTTCTGTCAAAAAAGGCTCATAGGCCTCCTGCTTGCCTATAAACTTTTCTGAGGCCCCAAGTAACTTGTTGAAAATAGAGCGTGCTGCGTATGACGTGAGCCTTTGTAATTTATCCTCGCTAGTCGGCTCCTGCCACCCCTTCATCTTTTCCTTAAAAGACTCTGAGGAAAGTATCTCTTTTGCTAAATCTGCCAGTAAATGCCTAAAACCTTCTGCTTTGCTGTCGTGTTCCTGTATCATAGTTATCAATGAAGCTTGCATTCTCCCAAACTCTCTATAAAGTGTCTGATTGAGTGTGCAAAATGTAGCAGCATGCTCCTCCAGTTTTATCCAAGGATCTGGTAAAAAAGCTCTGGCTGCCCCAGCTTGAAATGGCGCAACATCCTGATCACTGCTAAGAAGTCTCCTTGCCTTCCCCAAATCCTGACTAATCCACTGGTATTCTCGCCTTTCGTGATAGCCTTTGATTTCCTTCACAGATTCTAGAAGCGGGTTGATCACTTGGATTATTAACTCTCTAATGCGCGGGGCCTCAGCTAATTTACGATTCTCCTCAATCGCTATCTCAGTTAACTTGCGTGATCTTCTGGTTTCATATGCCATGAAAGCTGTTGCCATTGCTAGTGCTAGAGTAACCAAAGTGGTTCCGAATGTGGCGTAGGATGTGAACTTATCGGACGTGAAATCTCCTCGAGTAAACGCTGCCCATACAACTAGAAGCCACAGAGCTACTACTATCAAAGCCAACATCATGGAGTAATCCCGCAAAAAGCCACACAATTTGACCAAGAAGTCTCGGAACCTGGTCACTTTCATGTTTCCTCCCTCGCCTTCTTCTGCAATTCGTAGAGCTTGTTCAGGGCTTCCAGCGGACTGAGCGAATCCATGTCCAGTTTGAGGATTTCCTCTACTACCGGCGGGCTTTGCCCGAATAGGAGGAGTTGCTGAGCCAGTGCTTCAGGCGGATGCGGGCCACGGCCTTTGGGCTTCTTGGGCAGCCTCTGCTGATGGTCAGCCTCCAGTTCCGCCAGCACCTCCCGGGCCCGGTGCAACACGCCTCTGGGCAGGCCTGCCAGTTGGGCTACATGGATACCGTAGCTTTTATCGGCGCCTCCGGGGATAACTTTGCGCAGGAAAACTACCCTTCCCCCTTCTTCCGTTACCGCTACATTGAAGTTCTTCACCCGGGGCAGGTAGTTAGCTAGCTCCACCAGCTCATGATAGTGCGTGGCAAAGAGGGTTTTCGCCCCAAGCCTGGGGTGATTATGAACATATTCGGCCACGGCGTGAGCGATGGAAAGCCCGTCGTAGGTGCTGGTGCCCCGCCCGATCTCGTCGAGGATAATCAGAGAGCGAGGCGTGGCATTGTTAAGGATGTTGGCTGTCTCCACCATCTCTACCATGAAGGTAGATTGGCCAGCAGCCAGGTCTTCCTGGGCCCCAATCCTGGTAAAGATGCGGTCCACCAGACCAATGGTAGCCGAGTCCGCGGGCACAAAGCTGCCCATCTGGGCGAGCAACACAACTAGCGCCACCTGCCGCAGATAGGTGGATTTGCCGGACATATTGGGACCGGTGAGGATGATGAGCTGCGCTTCCTTGTTGGACAGGTAGGTATCATTGGGGATGAACCTGTCGTTGCTCAGACTCTGCTCCACTACGGGATGACGCCCACCGTTGATGGCTACCGTATCGTCGTTGGTCAGCACGGGGCGGTGGTAGTTATTCCGTACTGCCACCTCAGCCAGACTGGAGAAAACGTCGAGATGGGCCAGGGTATCGGCCAGAATGGAGATACGTTCCCGCCAACCGCCCACCTGCTGGCATATCTGACGGAAGAGAGCGGACTCCAGCTCAGATATTCTGGTTTGGGCGTTGAGTATGTGCGACTCATATTCTTTCAGCTCCACGGTAAAGAAGCGTTCCGCCCCGATGAGTGTCTGTTTCCGTATGTAGTCCTCTGGCACGTGGTCAAGGTTAGCCTTGCTCACTTCGATGTAGTAGCCAAAGACCTTATTGTAGCCCACCTTGAGGGACTTGATCCCGGTCCGCTCCCTCTCCTGTCGCTCTAGATTTGCCAGGTATCGCCTGGCGTCTTTCGAGACACTGTGGAGCTGGTCCAGCTCCGGTGAGAAGCCTTGCCTGATCGCTCCGCCCTCTTCCGGGTTCATCGGAGGCTCATCGGCAATTGCCTGAGAGATCAGGGTGACCACTTCTTCGCAGGGCTGGAGCCTTTCTGTCAGCCAGCCAGGGGCAGAGGCGTCTTGAAGGACTGCCTTAATCTGCGGGACTAGCTCCAGGCTGTGCCGCAGCGTTACCAGTTCCTTGGGGGTGGCCTGGCCCGCTCTCACCCTGTTGGCCAACCGCTCCAGGTCGGCTATCTGATGGAGCAGCGCTATGACCCTACCGCGGTTAATGTTATCTCCGCAGAACTTCTCTATGGCATCCTGCCGCTCTACCAGTTGGGCCAGGTCCAGGAGGGGATGTCCCAACCATCTCTTGAGCAGCCTGCCTCCCATAGACGTTTGGGTTAAGTCAATGACTGACAGGAGCGAGCCAGCAGTGGTTCCCAGGCGGTTGTTGCGGAAGATTTCCAGGTTACGCCTGGTCTGGGCATCCAGAACCATGTAGCCTTCGGTGGAGTAGGTGGTTAGCCGCGTTAGTACGCTCAAGGCAGCTTTCTGATTCTCCTGGAGGTAATGAATAATCGCTCCGGCGGCTCTTATCGCCAGCGGCAGGTGAGCACAGCCGTAGCCTTCGAGTGTGGCGGCCCCGAAATGGTCTAGCAGAGCCTGGCTGGCTGCTTCCAGCTCGAAACAGTCGTCATCCACGGGGGTTAGAGTGGCTACCTGGGTCAAATCGGTCCTTCCTGGGAAGGACAGGTGGCGTGGGGAGAGAACCTCCGATGGTTGCAGGCGTTCCAGTTCAGGCAGGAGGCGGTCAACAGTAAGCTGAGTGGTGGCGAACTCGGAGGTGGTTATATCCACATAGGCCAGTCCCGCCTGGTCGTCGGCTATGGCCACGCTGGCAAGGTAGTTGTTCGCGGTTCCGTCAAGAAGGCTGGGTTCGACTATGGTTCCCGGTGTTACCACCCTCACCACGTCCCTTTCCACCAGTCCCTTCCCCGGAGGACTCAACTGCTCGCAAATGGCTACCTTGTATCCCCGGTTGACAAGCTTGGCCAGATAGTTGTCAAGAGCGTGGTGAGGCACACCGGCCATGGGGACCTTATTCCCCCGGCCCAATTCTCTAGAGGTGAGGGTGATCTCCAGCACCCGGGAGACAAGGACGGCGTCCTCATCGAAGGCCTCATAGAAGTCCCCCAGACGAAAGAGGACAATAACCTCCGGGTATCGCTGCTTTATTTTGAGGTACTGCTGCCGGATAGGAGTCAGCTTCACCTTTCCCC
>JBGOXA010000133.1:0-5456 GCA_041478915.1 Dehalococcoidia bacterium | reverse complement strand
GCCATAATTCTGCCCGGATCAGAGTGGCTGACTCCCTAAGGTGACATTGTCTATCAGCCTGGTCTTTCCGACGCGCACTGCCAGGGAAACCAGAGCAGGCTGGTCTATCTCAGTTAGCTCCTCCAGGGTTTCTGGGTGGGCTATGCTGCTATACTCGATTCTGGCCATGGGTTCCTTCTGGATGAGGCTGGCCATTTGCTGCCGTACTATCTCAGCCTTTCTTTCTCCCTCCAACCAGAGCTGCCGCGCCAGGTTGAGCGATTTCCACAGCACCAGAGCTGCCTGTCGTTCCTGGGGGTTGAGGTACACATTGCGGCTGCTCATGGCAAGTCCATCCGGCTCGCGCACGGTGGGCACCACCACAACCTCCAGGTTCATGTTGAGGTCAGCCACCATCTTCTTAATGACCACCACCTGCTGAGCATCTTTCTGCCCGAAATAGGCCCTGGTCGGCTGCACAATATTGAAGAGCTTGGCTACCACGGTAGCCACTCCCCTGAAATGCCCCGGGCGAATAGCACCCTCAAGCCTATCCGTCACCTTCTCTACATTCACCCAACTGCTAGACCCCTGGGGATACATATCCTCAACAGAGGGCATAAAGACCCAGTCCACCCCTTCCTTTTCAAGAAGGGAAAGATCGCGATCAGGATCGCGAGGATATCGGGCAAAGTCCTCGGTAGGGCCAAACTGCGTCGGGTTGACGAAGATGCTGACGGCCACGATCCCGTTCTCCGCCTTGGCTCGCCGCGCCAGGACAAGGTGACCCTCGTGGAGATAGCCCATGGTGGGCACAAAACCGACGGAGGTAGTCACCTCCTGCCTGACCTGTTTGAATTCAGCAATAGTGGACAGGACTCTCATTCTGCCGGATACCCCACTGGTATGATATAGAGTGCCTGATGACCTTCAGGCAGAGAGAGGACCTTTTGCACCTGCTCGTCTCGAAAGGCGCCAATCGGCACAGAACCCAGCCCCAGGGCCACTGCCTGGAGATGGATATTCTGAGCTGCGTGCCCTACCTCTATGTGCACATAGCGAGTACCCCGTGAACCATAGCCCTCGCTTGTCCTGTGGTAGAGGGCAGTGATGACGATGCTAACGGGCGCCTGCTCTACCCACTCCTGACTCAAGCAGGCTCGACAAAGTTGACCGCGGACGTCGCCCTCCTGGATTGTCTCCAGCTCATGTGACTCCGGCCTGTAATGATAAACCCCTTTGCTGGTGACCAGGTAGACCTCCAGGGGGTAAGTCGCTCCCGCCGAAGGGGCAGTGCGAAACACTTCCGCGACTACGCCTTGAGCCGCCCACAGCAACTGAGAGACCTGCTCCCAGGTCAGCTCTTTAGGGGTAAAGCTTCGCGTGGACCGCCTCTTCACCAGGGTCTCTTCAAGAGAGACCTCTCCCCTTTTTCTTGGAGCGGGGAGTTTCATGGTCATATCTCCTGCTCCAGCCCCTCCAGAATGCTTTCGTCCATGGCAAAGCCTTGCTTCTCGGTGGGGAAGGTGCCCTGTTGCACCTCGGCAATAAAATCACCGGTAGCCTTCTTGATGACGTCGAAGAGCTTGGCATACTGCTTAGCATGTTTGGGAACAAAGTCGGTGTAAAGCCCCAGAAGGTCACTGATGACCTGCACCTGTCCATCGCAATAAGGCCCGGCCCCGATACCAATAGTGGGAACCTTCACCTTCTGGGTGATTATCCTGGCCAGAGGAGTAGGTATGCATTCCAGGACGATAGAAAAAGCCCCGGCTTCTTCCAGAGCGAGGGCATCCTTCACCAGGCGAACAGCAGCCTCTGGGGACCTGCCCTGGACTTTGAAGCCGCCAAGCTGGTGTATGGACTGAGGAGTGAGGCCGATGTGTCCCTGGACCGGTATGCCGCATTGCACGATCCGGTGCACCACCTCGGCCATTGACTCGCCACCCTCCAGCTTTACCGCCTGTGCCCCGCCCTCTTTCAAGAAACGGCCAGCGTTGTAGATGGCATCGCTGATGCTAGTGTGATAGGTCATAAAAGGCATGTCGCCAATCACCAGAGCTTGCTTTGCGCCTCTAGCCACCGCCCTGGTGTGATGAAGCATCTCCTCAATAGTCACCGGAATGGTCGAATCATAGCCCAATACCACCATTCCCAGGCTGTCCCCTACCAGAATGAGGGGCACGCCGGTTTCATCAATAAGCCTGGCCGTAGCATAGTCATAGGCGGTGAGCATAGGTATCTTCTCACCCTTCTGTTTCATCTCCCTGATTTGACTTATAGTAACTCGCATCTCTCCTCCCCAACGCCTGAGAATGGGTCAAGTTTTCCAGTTTGAGGTCTGAAACACTTCCTGGGCAGTCGGCTAAGGCAAAGGCCCTGAAATGGTAATGGGGGCACCTTTCCCTCTATCCGGCCTTACCTTACAGGGCTTTCAGCGATTCAACCACGTCATCGATCCACTCATGCCCCATTTTCTGGCCAACAATAGAATTATTGGCATCGACATAGACCAGCTTGGGGCTGACGTGGCGTGCCTCTTCATCGCTGACAGTGCTGTAACAGAGAATTATTACCACATCACCCTTGGAGACCAACCGTGCCGCAGCCCCATTGAGAACAATGGCTCCAGAGCCTGCCTCGCCCTCGAGAGCGTAGGTCTGGAACCGAGCGCCATTATTGATATCCAGCACGTGAACCAGCTCGTAGGGGAGCATGTCCGCGGCTTCCATCAGACGCTTATCAATGGTGATGCTACCCTCATAATCGATGTTCCCTCCGGTAACCCTGGCTCGATGGATCTTGCTGCGTAGCATTGTCCTCATGACTTTGATTCACCTCCAGATCAGCTTTGATTCAGAAGCTGGTACAGCTCCTTTGCTCTCTGTTCATCAATCCTCCCCTTGGCCAGCGCGATAGGCACCGTCTGCCGCCCTAACTCCTGATAGGTAGCGGCCAATCTTGGGGCTTTTGCTTCCAGCGATTTTAGGTGCTTTTGTATTGTTCCCAGGTCTCCCCGGGCGATCGGTCCGGTGAGGCAGTTAGGCAATCCGACATTGCCTATGTTGTTAACCGTGCCTCGCAATAGGGGAAGCAGGGCCTGGGTCGCTTCTGAGGTAGGCACTCCAAAGGTCTGCCACAGGTCAGTAGCCAGCTTCACCAGGGTCACCATATAGTTGCAGGCCATTACTGCTGCGGCATGATAAAGGACTTTATCGCCGGGCCCGAGCTCTATCCACCGCCCTTGGAGAGCCTGAGCCATTTCTTTAAGATCGCTTAGTAGCGGCTCCTCTGCTTCTAAAGCAAAGGTGGAGCCGGGGATGTTCTCTATGGCGTGAGCTATACTGGCCAGGGTCTGTAGGGGGTGAAAGGCACCGGCTTGGGCTCCAGCTTTTGTAGCGGGTTCGAGGACGTCCAGAGAATCTGCCCCGCTACAGTGAATGACGCTCTGCCCCGGGTGCCACTGTACCTGGGCAGCCACCTTGGCAATAGCGCCATCGGGGGTAGTGATAAAGACCATCTCGGCTACATCAGCTACAGCCTGACCACTGTGATGGACTTGGCAGCCATTGACCATGCCGGCCAACCTTTCGGCTGAAGCAGGGGTACGACTGGCAACGGCTGTCACCGGGTAGCCTTTCTCCCTCAGCCTTACTGCTAAGGCTGTCCCTACAGTTCCTGCGCCAATAAAGCCTATGGTATGCATGTTGTGCACCAGCCCAACAAACAAAGATGCCTTCTCAGCAACGCCGAGAAGGCATCAATCCCCTAGTGCTCTACTTACTTGTTGCGTCCGTCTCGGTCGTTGCCGATCCAAGCGAATCGAACTTGTTCAAGTACCGAAAGCTCACCGCCTTACGGTCGATGGCACTTAGACGGTAACACACCTTTGTCTACTTGTCAAGGGGGCGATTTCGAGGGTGCAGTTCGGTTGTGGTACATGAATCAGGCAATAACTAGGATTGCAGAGGCACACTATGAGTAGGGGCATAAAACAAACAGGGCTGGAGACCAAATCCTAAAAGCCTCACAGCCCGTTTGTGTTGGGTTCTTTTCCCAGACTGGTTGCCAACCAAATATAAGATATCACAGGAAATTAAGTTTGTCAATAGCATATTTAGACACAAAATATATTCGATGGTGGCGGAGAAGGGATTCGAACCCATACTTTTCTGGTTGGCAACCAGTCGCCTCTGCCAAATTGGGCTACTCCGCCACCCCACGAGATTATAACACCTTTTGCGGTGTTGAAATAGGCATACAAGCTATAGTGGTATAGCTAGCAACCATGGAATGTAAAGTAAAATGCACCACAACCGAACAGAACCATTTCGAGGTTGTTTAATAATGTCATTCTGATGAGTCCTTCTTCTTAGGAAGGACTATGAAGAATCTCAGAGATTCCTCTCCTTCCTTACGGAAGGACGGGTACGTTGGTAAACGATGTGGCTATCACTCACTTGACGTTATCCCCAATTTCACTGTAGGATTCGCATAGTTATCACAACCAAGGATTGAAGCACTCAGATAGCTTTCGATGTCGATTCAACTGATTCAGCAATACCACACCAAAGTCGAGAAGATCATCCGATACGGCGGCTCGCACAACGAGAGCGCCCTACGTAAGCCGTTCCAGGACTTGCTCGAAGCCTACGCCCTAGGCAAGAACCTGCAACTCGTGACCGAGGTGGAAGTGCGCACGCGTAGCGGAAAGCGCGTCATCCCCGACGGTACGCTGAAAGACGCCCTGCGGCAGGACTGGGGATACTGGGAGTCCAAAGACGAGAAGGATGATCTGACAGCCGAGATCGCTGCCAAGTTCGCCAAAGGCTATCCGTCGTTCAATATCCTGTTTGAAGATACGCACACCGCCGTCCTTTACCAGCATGGCGAGGAGGTCTTACGCGCCGACTTCACTGAGGCCACCGCGCTAGACGCCCTCCTCACCCACTTTGTCTCCTACGAGCCGACTGAGGTCACCGAGTTCCACCGCGCGATCGAGCAGTTCAACGCCGACGTACCCGCCCTGGTTGCCGAACCGCGTGCCGTCATCGAGGAACAGCACAAGGCCAATGCCGATTTTCGGAAGGCTCTTAACGATTTCCTGAGCCTGTGTCAGAAGGCCATCAACCCGCGTGTGGAGATAGCCGATGTGCGCGAGATGATAATACAGCACATCCTCACCGAGGACATCTTCATGACAGTCTTCGATGATCCGCAGTTCCACCGCGAGAACGTCATTGCACGTAAGCTGCAAGAAGTGGTGGACACGTTTTACCACGGGGCCACGCGCCACAACATTCACGCCCGCATCGCCCCGTATTACGAAACGATCAACGCCCGCGCCGCGCAAATCTATAATTATTGGGAGAAGCAGAAATTCCTCAAGGCTCTCTACGAAAACTTCTACCGCGTCTACAACCCCAAGGCCGCTGACCGCCTGGGCGTGATCTATACCCCCGACGAGATCGTGCGCT
>JBGOXA010000050.1:0-8318 GCA_041478915.1 Dehalococcoidia bacterium | reverse complement strand
GGAGGTACATGCGCCTCTAGCGAAGAGGCTCTTCCCGTCCATCAAGAAATATGTGCGTAACTATGTCACTATCAAGCCCTTCCCGGCTCGCGCTGGAGAACCCGAATTCGATTGTATCACTGAGCAGTGGTTTGACAGTATGGAGGGATTCCGGGCCATGGTGGATGCTTCGGCCGGGGAGGCTGGCCGTGTCATACGAGACGACGAGAAGGAATTCCTGGATAGGACTAAGATAGTCTACCTGATTGTCGAAGAGGTAGCCTCGAAATGACCGGGTGCTCTTGCTCCCGAGCAAGGCAGATTCTGGACGACAACGGTGTACACCGGCAGACATCTCAAGGTAATCCAGAGGAGAAAGGAGGCCCAAAACAGAACTTTACAAGCAAGGAGGGATTACTATAGAACCGCCCGGGAGCAGAACAACGGCCTCTAGTGTCCATTATTCTCACTGCCGAACTGTCCCATTTCTGCAGACGACATACAGGTTATATCATTTCATGCCGGATAGAGGGAAAGAGAAAAGGAAGAGGATTCTTGAGTGCATTAAGGGTGTCGATTTCACCACCGCCCTAGTAGGACATAACCGCTGGCTTGTGCTTTGCTGGACAGACGGTGCAAGTGAGCTCTCTGGAAGGGGACATCGCCAAAGAGTCACTGATGAGCCTTCCTTTCGGGACTGTCTGACGCCGAAACATCATCGGCGAAGGGTGATTGCACCCATCGAGGGTGCCCGTTTATGCGGGAGTCTACGTTAAGAACTATGAGGAGGCGAAAATGGTTAAACAGGAAACCAAGTTTGAGACACTAGTTCTCAAGAAGGAAAACGGGGTGGCCACGGTAACCCTCAATCGCCCTCACGTGATGAATGCAATGGATTTAACCATGGCCCGCGAAATGATCCAGATAATGGAGCAACTAGGAAGGGATGATGAAGTACGAGCCGTTCTGTTGAATAGCACAGGGCCAGCGTTTTGCTCTGGAGCTGATCTAGCGCCGAACGAACTAGGGCTCGCCCCAGGCCCTACTATTGTTATGGACATGATCCGCCGCTTCAACACCATGATGCTATCAATTCTCAATATCGATAAGCCGGTGGTATGCGCGGTAAACGGAGCTGCGGTGGGGGGTGGCTTGGCGCTAGTATTAGCTTGTGACATAGTCATCGCCTCCGACGCCGCAAAGTTCCGCGCCGTGTATGTTCGCCGTGGCATGGTGTCCGATGGCGGGGCCACTTTTCTGTTGCCCCGCGTAGTGGGGCTCCATAAGGCTAAGGAGCTCATCTTCACCGCGGATGCCATCGACGCGAGAGAGGCCGAGCGGATAGGACTGGTCAACAAGGTGGTGGCAGGCGAGAGGCTTGAGGAAGAGGCTATGGCGATGACGAAGCGTCTGGCATCCATGGCCACCAAGGCCATTGGTCTATCGAAGGCCATTATCCACCGCGGGCTGGGTTCGGACATGGCCAGCGCTTTCGAGTGGGAGGCCTGGGGGCAGCAGATTTGCTTCCAGACGGAGGATTTCAGCGAGGGGGCCTGTGCTTTCTTGGAGAAGCGGGCCCCGGAATTTAAGGGCAGGTAGCGAACCGTGGCACCTGTACCGATCAGGATAGGATGTTCAAAGCGTGTCCTCTGACCAAGCAAACGAGAGAAATGCGGACTTTGATATTGACCGAAGAACAAGACATCTGCGCACTTTGGCAATGCGAGTTGTGGTGTTTTCGCCTTCTATTCATATCATACCGGGGGCTTCAGCGTCCTCGAGGCCGCAGGTTAGCAGTAGGAGAAGAAATTCTTGCCCAATGCGGCTAGCGGCTACAGACTACTCCCGAGGGAGATCATGGGTTAGCGAGTGCCTTTACCACCACGCATAAGGTAGAAATCATGGCCGGTCAACCGCAGGCGATAAAGTTGAAATACAGGACGTAAACTTCGATTGGTAGCGCCATTAGCTCCTCTGAAACGATGATGAGGGGGCTTTTGATAGACCTTGCCAGTGAATCCCCAATTCTCACAGGCAGCGTCGATGTCCAGAGCATCGCTCAGGGTTCAAAGTGAATGTCTGAAAAAAGGCAAGACGTTGGCGACTCAGAAGATTTGGAGGTGCCATTGTGACAGAGCAACAGATGAAGGAATCGCTAATGAGTGGCTATCGTGCTCTGGATCTGACCAATGAGAAAGGCTTCTTGTGCGGCAGAATCCTCGGGGGTCTCGGGGTTGATGTGATCAAGATTGAGAAGCCCGCCGGTGACCCTGCCCGAAACATCGGGCCATTTTACAAGGACATCCCCGACCCAGAGAAGAGTCTGTACTGGTTCTTCTGCAACGCATGCAAGAGGGGCATAACCTTGGACATCGAGACTGTTGATGGTCGGCAGATCTTTGAAAGGCTGGTCAAGACCGCTGACTTTGTAATCGAGTCCTATGCCCCCGGCTACATGGAAAGCCTCGGCCTGGGGTACTCAGCACTCAGCCAGATCAACCCCCGCATAATCTTGACCTCGATCACCCCTTTTGGTCAGACCGGACCCTATAAGGATTTCAAACCTTCCGAGCTGACAACATGGGCCATGGGAGGCATGATGTTCATGACTGGCAACCCTGACCGCCCTCCAGTTCAGGTGAGCCACCCTCAGGCTTATTATTTTGGCGGGCTCCACGGCGCTGTAGGCTCCATGGTGGCCCATTATTACCGGGAGCTCACCGGCGATGGGCAACACGTTGATGTCTCTATCCAGCAGGGATGTGTACTGACCTTGATGTACGCTGCCGAGTACTGGGACTTATTGAAGATAAATCTGGGCAGGATGAGCGGGTTCTGGTTCACACCCAGGCCGGAGCCATACGGCCCCCTCCGGGCTGAGATGTTCTTCCGCTGCAAGGACGGGTGGGTAATGCCGATTATTACGGGAGCCCAGGCGGGACTGGTGAAATCCAGCCAGGAGCTGACGAAAGTGGCGGTTGAGACGGGGGTGGCCGACGAGCTCGAGGGCTTAGATTGGACCAAATTTGACACCTCCACAATCAGTCAAGAGGAACGCTCCCGTATCGATGAGGCCTTTGGTAGGTTTTTCTTGACCAAGACCAAGGAGGAACTCATGCAGCTGGCGGTAGAGAAGGCCATTGTAATGGGGCCGATAAATGATGTGAAGGACCTGTGGGAAAGCCGCCACCTTAGCGCCAAGGGATTCTGGAAAAAGGTGGAACATCCCGAACTGGGTGAGACCATCGCCTATCCAGGCCCGCCGGTGGAAATAAGCGAAGCCCCGTGGATGGTAACACCCCGGGCTCCGCTTATCGGCGAGCACAATGGGGATATCTATGAAAAGGAGCTCGGTTTCCCCAAGGAGCAACTTACCATGTTAAAGGCCCGGGGGATTATCTGACCCCCTGGGTACGGGCCAGAGACGGAGGAAGAGTAATATGGACAGAAAGCAAGCGTTTGAGGGGATAAAGGTTGCCGATTTTTCCTGGGCTGCGGTAGGCCCCATAGTAGCGAGGGAGCTGGCCGAGCACGGAGCTACGGTTATCCATGTGGAATCCCACAGGGTACCAGGCCTCGAAAGATTGGCCGGTCCCTTTAAGGACTTCAAGCCGGGCATAGACCGTGGTGCCTTCGGGATGTGCTACAACACCAATAAGTTAGGCATCAGCCTGGACCTCAACAAGCCCAAAGGCCAGGAGGTGGCAAAGAGACTGGTCAAGTGGGCTGATGTCATGACCGATAGCATGAGCCCGGGTACGATGGCCAAGTGGGGACTCGACTACGAGAGCGCCAGAAAGATCAAGCCCGACATCATCTATTATAGCGCTACCCTCGGAGGGCAATATGGCCCTTACGCTAAGTTTCAGGGGTACGGGGCTCAGGGGGCGGCGTTGGCAGGCATGTACAGCGTTACCGGTTGGCCAGATCGTTCACCAGCCTACATATTTGGTGCCTACACCGATTACATTGGCCCCTACTTTCTGGTATGCGCCTTGGTTGCCGCCCTGGATTACCGCCGCCGGACGGGCAAGGGGATATACCTGGATCTGTCTCAATGGGAAGCGGCCATCAACTTCCTCGGCCCAGCCATCTTGGACTATGTAGTAAACGGGCGAATAGCAACCCGTATGGGCAATCGGCGCCCCGATGCTGCTCCGCATAGTGCCTACCAGTGCATGGGGACTGACCGATGGGTGGCTATCGCGGTACATACTGACGAGGAATGGAAGGCATTCTGCAAGGTTATCGGCGAGCCTGAGTGGACCAGGGATGCCAAGTTTGCTACCCTCCTTGGCCGAAAGCGAAGCGAAGATGAACTGGACAAACTTGTGGGAGAGTGGACTATCAACCATACCCCTGAGGAGGTGATGTTCCAGATGCAGGCAGCAGGGGTGCCTGCCGGTGTAGTACAGAACTGCCAAGACCTATTTGAGGACCCTCAATTGAAACATCGGGGCCATTTCCAGTGGCTAAATCATAAGGTGATGGGCCCTGTGTCTCATAATGCACCGGCTTATCAAGCATTTAAGACCCCGTGCCGACTGGTCAAGGCTGGTCCCTGCCTGGGAGAGGACAATAGATACGTCTATAAAGAGATCCTGGGCTACTCCGATGATGATATCGCCGACTTGCTGGTAGAAGGGGTTATCACCACCGAGGCTGATCTCCCGGGCCTCGGCTAGATAGATGGTAACAAAGCTATCCACCTGCAACATAGGTTCAGCGCTAGTCGATGTCTGGGATGGCTATCCGATATGGTGGACCGGCACCACCCCACCCAGCTGGATTCCACCCGCCGAAAGTTGACAGTTACCTTCTTGGGGGTGACGCTTGACAAGAGTTGCCGACAGATGTCTAATATGTCCAGGCAAAGACGCCTGAAGCGGTCGAACGGTGAGTAAACGCATCATCCCTTCACTGATTCAGGAAGGAGTGAGACAACATGAAGCATAATTGGAAAAGAGACATGGCTGCTCTTTTAGTTTTAGCTCTGCTGATACCGCTTTGCTTCAGTTGTGGCGCTGGGAAAGAGGAGGGTAAGCTGACCATCACCATAGGCGAAATCACTGACCTCACGGGACCAGGCTCACCTGCAACTATTCCTCTGCACTATGTGATGCAGGATTTGGTGAAGTACTACAACGAAAAGGGCCTGATCCCAGGGGTGAAGCTGCGGCTAGTTAGCTACGATGACCAGTATAACCTGGCCAGGGACATACCTGGCTATGAATGGTGTAGAGAGCGAGGAGCAAAAGTGATCCTAGCTATTTTTGCAGGGACGGCGGAAACGCTAAAACCTTTCGCAGAACGCGACAAGGTGCCGGTGGTCACCGTCTCCACTTCGCAGCCCCTACTAAGTTCTCCTGGGTGGGTGTTTAGCATTACCAGCCCATTCGCCGATCAGGCAAGAGTCCTCCTAAAGTGGATCAGCGAAAATCACTGGGATTATACCAAAGGAACCCCCAAGGTTGGCTCCGTCGGGTGGACTAGCCCCGCTGCGACAGACCTGGCGAAGACGATCAAAGAATACTGCCAGGCTAACCCTGACAAGTTTGAATGGGGCGGCGGTTTCCTGGTTCCTGTTGGGACAATGGGCTTTGCTGGTGAAATAGAGAAGCTGAAAGACTGTGACTACATAATGCCGTACGCCACGCCGACCGCATATTTCGGCAGAGAGTTCCGGAACAAGGGGTATGGTGCAACGTTCCTCGGCGATTCTTCCGCGGCCTCTTTCCTCGGTTTCTTCGCGGATAGCATCGGTTGGAAGGGCCTCGACGGATTCTTATCCACGCAAACTTGCCGATGGTGGGATGAACAATATCCGATTGTCGAACTAGCTAAGGAGCTTCTCCAGACGTACCACGCCGGTAAAGCTGAGAAGATGATTCATGCGGGTAGTTCTTATGTAGGTGGAGTAACCAACTTCTCTGCTTTCTTAGATATCGTGCGGGGGGCAATTGAAGAGGTGGGTGCCGAGCAGTTTGACGGTCAGGCCTTCTATGACACCGCTATAGACTTTAAAGTGCAATATGATGGTTTTCCCGAATGGTACTTCACTGAGACTGAGCGGAGCTTGATACACGACGCAGCAGTGTATGAATGGCGGGCCCAAACCGAGGATCTTGTCAGGGTTAGTGATTGGCTGCCTTTCACAACGGATTAAGCACATCCCGAAATCAAAAGGCAAAGATGTCTACTATAATCCAACACAAGCTTGGATTGTTCAGCGGGTCACATTTGCCTGGAATGTGCAATGGAGGTAGAAAGCGACCGCCCTACTGCAGTCTGAGAAACAGAAAACATCTGGGTCTTCACCCACCACTCCCACGCCATAGTCTCTCGTGCCACTCGCGGTGCTCCTTGCCAGCAATCTTTCTGTACTTCGCTGTCGTGTTGAAGCTGGCGTGCCCCAGATGTTCCTGAAGGAGCCGTAGGCCATCCCCGGAGTCATCCTGTTTTGCCGCGTGCACAGCAAAGGCATCCCTGAGTCTGTGGGGGCTCACCCCGCGCCCCTTTCCAGTCTCTGAGTTCACCATCCCGCCCAGGCCAGCCCGCCGGGCGCAATCCCTAACAACCTGCCAGGCCCGGTGCCGGTTTATGCCGAAGATGAACATGCTGTCTTTTTGGGACACCGGCCCGCCGCGGCCGATGAAGTCCTCAAGCATCTTCAAGGTATTACCATCCAGGGGTAGGGTCCTTAGTCGGCGGTGCTCTTGTTCTTGAATCAGCGCTTTCTCTACCTTTGCGCCACACTTTGGGCAGAAGGTATGGGTTCTGCCCAATCGAGCACCACATTGAGTACAGGAGAGCCTCATGCGGGCTTTGAGGTGCTGGATTGTAACGGTGCCCCGTTCAAAGTCTATATCCTCAACCCTCAGGCCAAGCGCCTCGCTGACACGGCAGCCAAGGCGGAAAAGAAGGTGGATGAGCAGCTTGTCTCGGAGACAGGCTGCCTGTTCTTCCATTTGCTCTATCTCATGAGGTTCGACATAGACCTTCATGGTGATACTGGGATGAGGCTGAAACACTGACACTGCCGGAGGAGGCCGAATCTATTCATGACCTGATCTCCTCCAGCTAGTGACGGTTCCTAGAGCGAACTCAAAGGGCAGCGCTTTTGCGTAATTGTGTTCGGGAGTTTGGCATCAGCCATAAGACCTTTTACAAGTGGTGGCCTGTCTATGCTAAGGAAGGTCTCCCCGGTCTCCAGGATCGCTCTAAACGCCCTAAGAGCCATCCCAAGACTGTGCCCTAAGGAAAGTGCCCAGATCATCATCAAATTGCGTCACAAAAGCCACTATGGGCCTCGTCGCCTATCTTTCTACCTTAAGCGAGACTATGGCATCAACCTGAGTGTTTATGGTGTCTACCGGGTGCTGGTGAGAGCTGGTCTAGTTAAGCCCAGGAAACATCGGCCTCGTAAGAAGCCAGTCTATTGTTCAACGGTGTTTTTACAACAAGTCAGTTCATTACACGAGAAGAAATGCTATATAACCATCTCTCTTCTTTAGGCGAAGCTCGTGGAACTCTGCCTTTGGAGTCATTTAAGACACAAGACACAGTGGTATAGTCTGTGTGGTAATATTGAAACTGTTTGCCATTTTGAGTATTCTTGGTTGCATGGATAACAAATGGAGGTAGAGCAATGGTTCGACGGAAGCTTGGTGTAAAATTAATGTTCGTAGCAGTCCTAATATGTGTTACAGGCTTATCGTCGCTGCCTACAGCGTGTACTTCCCAACAAAATTACGATGTTTTGATAACAGGTGGCACAATATACGATGGAACCAAGGCAGAGCCACGTATTGCTGATATTGGTATTAAGGGCGATAAAATAGTCGCCATTGGTAATCTCAAAGGTAACGCGGTGAAAACAATAGACGCAGCAGGATATATTGTGACTCCCGGTTTTATAGATGTCCACACGCACGCCGACCTCTCTTTCCTATTTTTAGGAGATCAACTATCGATTGCCTTTCAGGTGCCAGAATGGAAAGAAAACCACAATTGGCTGCACCAGGGTGTTACTACCGTTGTCACTGGCAACTGCGGTTCAGGGTGGGAAGATATCAATGCATGGTTAGGTTTCCTTGACTCTTTGGGCTTTGGCTCCAACGTCTATCATCTGGCTCCCTATGGCGCAATGCGAGAGGAACTGTTTGGAAAAGACCAGTCTCAAGCATTGACAGAGCCGCAAATTGAGGCCATGAAGGATAAACTGGCGGAGGAGATGGAGAACGGTGCTATCGGCTTATCTGTCGGTCTTGAGTATGCACCTGACTACCTGGCGACGACCGAAGAATTGATTGAACTGGCGAAGGTGGCAAAGAAGTATG
>JBGOXA010000049.1:0-8379 GCA_041478915.1 Dehalococcoidia bacterium | reverse complement strand
TGAGCCGTACCGTGGTTATGGGCCGGGACCACCCCGAGTCTTCAGGTTGATTGAGAGGGGTGAAGCATGGGATAAGGCGGCTGAGAAACTATACGGGGGCGGGTCTTTCGGGAACGGCTCTGCCATGCGGGTGGCGCCGGTGGGTCTTCTCTACTATGGCGACCCACCCAGATTGAGAGAGATAGCTTACCAGTCGAGCCGGATCACCCATGCCCACCGAGCTGGGAAAGGAAGGAGCAGCATTTGAGAAAACGGTCACTTATGCCATAAGCCTGGGTGGCGATACCGATACCATAGGGGCTATGGCAGGGGCAATCTCAGGAGCATATCTGGGGATCGAAGCCATTCCTGCAGAATGGCAGATAAAGCTAGTGCTTAGTTGCGCAGGAATCATGACAATAGCTCAAAGCTACATCGGACTCTAAGATTCGTCGAAATATTTCTGCAACTAGGTACTAGAAAACCAAGAATATATCACAGAGTTAGCGGAGCGACTCTGGCGCATTAAGGTCTGGTAGAGCCTGAGCAGTCCTTCTATTCGATAAGGTCAGGTTCAACCCGAAAACAGCGGTTGAGTTTTTCAAATATAGCACAGGGGCTCTGTCCCCTGCCAAAATGGGGGGGGGTGGCAGAGCACCAGATCTATTAAAAGGGCTACAATGGCTAATTTCGGGTCTCAAAAGCTGCTTGACAGCCAGGGGGAGAGAGGTTCATCATTGGCTCAAACAGCGGTAGAGTTGGATTTGGACTCTGCTATCGATCTTCCTGGCGCCAAGTAAGAAGCGAAGGAGGTATTACACATGGGTAAGCTAGATGGAAAGGTCGCTTTGATCACTGGAGCTGGGTCCGGAATGGGGCGAGGTACGGCGATTCTCTTTGCCAAGGAAGGGGCAAAAGTGGCTGTTGTGGATTATGTTCCGACAGGAGGCAGGGAAACAGTCAAGATGATCCAAGAAGGTGGAGGCCATGCCATCTTCATCGAAGCTGATATCTCCAAAACAGCCGATGTAGAGAAAATGGTCAAGACAACCGTGGACACCTATGGATGCCTTGACATCCTCTACAATAATGCTGGCATTCATCAGTCATGGGCTTGTCTGGGAGACATCACGGAGGAGGAGTGGGACAGTGTCCTGGATACAAACCTGAAGGGCGTCTTTCTTGGTTCAAAATATGCTATTCCGGTGATGCTCAATCAAGGTGGCGGCGTCATCATCAATACTGCCTCTACAGGCGGTTTTTGGGGATCGCCGTACGAGGCCATCTATTGCGCATCCAAGGCAGGAGTCATCCTGCTCACTAAATCGATGGCTATAGAGTATGGCAAACAGAACATTCGGGTTAACTGCATTTGTCCGGGCTTGATCATTACGGGAATGAGTCAAGGCATTATGGAGTACCCTGCCATCCTGGAACAGTGGATGCGGCGACAAGCCCTAGGCAGGCTGGGCCAGCCAGAGGATATTGCCCGAGCTGCCCTCTACTTGGCGTGTGACGATTCCTCGTTTGTGACCGGCACATGCTTGCTGGTAGATGGCGGTCAAACTGCTGGACAGCCGCCTATCGTATTGGAGTAGCCTGTGTTTAGCACATCACATGCCATGACTGGTGGGATGGATCAACCAATATGGTTAATCCATCATAATATGTCCATCGTAAAAACAGAAGGAGGGCAAAATGAGACTATGTGTAGTTCAGATCGGCGTGATACCTGACGAATTTCGGGAAATGGCTCTCGGTTGGATTAGACCCAGCTTCGAGAAGGTGCTGCGTCCTGACACCGAGGTGGTGGTCAAGTGCCCCAAGAACGGGTGGAGGGGAGAAAACCCCCAGGACATGGACAATCCCTACTTCGTTCTCCTGAACGAGAGGGAACTCATCGAGGTCTATCTGGAGGCGGAGAAGGAGGGATTCGACGCGGTCTGGGTGAACTGCTTCGGCGACCCGGGCGTGAAGCAGGCCAGGCACGTTGTGGGCATACCCGTCATCGGGCCTGCCGAGGCTACTCTCCACTTTGCCTGTCAGTTGGGGCGACGCATTGCCGTTATCGGGGCCAACATGCCTGGCCAGTTCGACCAGATGGCTGAGACAGTGCGATATCATGGACTGGAGAGTCGCCTCAGTCCCAATGGCGTGAGACTGGACAAAGAGCCGTTCGTGGAGATCTGGGCCAAGGCCCAGGAGAACCCCAGGTTGGCCGCCGAGAGCGTGGCTGAGGTGGCCAGGGAGTGCGTGGCTGATGGAGCCGACGTTATTGTGGTCGGCCGCTGCGCCCTGGGGCCGATGTGCAGCGCCGCCGGGATGAACAAGATCACGGTGGACGGACGGGACGTACCCATCCTCGACCCCACCATGGTAGCAGCCAAAACGGCCGAGATGCAGGCGGATATCAGGAAGGCTACCGGATTGCCCATTCCCAGCCGGGCACGGAACCTCGCTCTGCCCTCCGACGACGACTGGAAGAGGGTGAGATCGGCCTTCGGACTACCGGCTTAGACCAGAGCAACAGGTAGCGTTGCTTGTCCAACCCAGGGGCACTACCGGTCAATGTGTAGTAAACATAGCTAACCCAGGGATCATGCGGATGAGGAAACCTGGTGGCAAATCTGGCGTAGCAATAACAGCATCCGTGCTCGCAGCCAGCGTAGCAATTGACGGCGTAGTCGGCAAGGGCTGATTTGTTCAGCACCGACTTGCATTCCACGTCAGGCACCCGGCAGTCTGTTCTAGACTATGTCATCATGCTTACCACACGGCATAGGCGAATTTAAGGCGCGAGTAGGAGCACGGCTTAATGTTGGTCATCAGGCCGTGGAAGCTTTCAGCTTTCGGAACAGGGCCACATTGTCCCGCAACATCTCCCTGATAGGCAACTTGAAGGGGCATCTGTCCTCGCACTCCCCACATTCAGTACAGGTCTGCGCCTTTTCCATGTTATCAGCTACCCAACCGGATAGGTAGAACCCCGGGACAGAGCGTTTGAGATAGGTGGGAAAGACCATGACCTCGCAAATAAGGATGTTTTGGGCACAGGGCTGGCAATAATAGCAGTGGCGGCAATATCTGGTGCCCAGTTCCTCAGCTATTTGCTCCATCCGCCGTTGCTCGTCTGGTGTGATGGAAAGGTCGCCGTCAGCGATTCGGACCAGTTCCTCAATCTGCTCGATGGCGTCTACCCCCACGATGGGATGAACGCCGGGAAACTGCATGAGGAACTTTATAGCCAGGGAAGCGCTCTCCAGCATGCCTCCGCCCAAGGGCTTCATGGCGATGAATCCCACGTCATTTTGGCGGCAAATAGGAATTAGCTCATCGGCGGCCTCATTGGCAACAAAGTTGAAGGGAAACTGCACCGTCTCGAAGTGCCCTGATTGTGCCGCTAGCTTGGCCACGTCCAGGGAGTGTGACGTGATGCCGATATGGCCAATCTTTCCCTGGCTCCTGGCCTTCTCTAGAGTAGCCAGCATGCCGCCCGGTGTCACCATGCTATGGTACGTTTCCAGATCATCTACGCCATGGAGTTGATAAACGTCTATCGTATCTACCCCCAGGCGCTCCAGGCTCAACTGGAGGTGCTTCATAACTTTCTCTGGGTTGCGAGAGGTTGACTTGGTGGCCAGGACAAGTCCTTCTCGCCTTCCGCCAATTGCCTTGCCGATGAAACCTTCGCTGGTGGTATAAGCATTGGCAGTGTCGTAGAAGTTAATGCCCAGTTCCAGGCACCTCTTCAGCAGAGGCACTGCCTCTGCTTCGCCGAGGCGCTGGATAGGGATGCCCCCGAAGCCCAAGCGAGAGACTGTCAGTCCAGTTTTTCCCAGTCTCACCCTTTCCATTCTTCATCCCAGATAACGCATGCCGGATGGCTACCGCAACTTACCACTTAGCTTCGGTTGATGTCAACTGCTAGCCGGCTTGACTACTCACTGTTGAATCCATAGGTATCGAGAGCCCTGATCCCTGGTAGATCCAATAAACAGGCGTCAAGATGGAAGGTATCAGAAGCATCGCCAGTACTGGCGGACGTTGTTCTTGATCTGCGCTACCACTCTTTTTGTCTCTTCCAGCCGGAGGTCCTCTTGGAACCTTTGAGGGATGGGCACAGGCTCCTCTAGCGGAATCTGGAAGCCAGCCAGTCCAGAGATCAGAGCTAACCAGGCATGGGGTAAAACAGCCTTGTTGTAGCCTGAAGCAATAAGATCAATGTGCTTATCCTGGCAGGTCTGGGCCATTTTTCTGACTCGCTCTCCTATCATTCTAAAGCCTCTCACTGGCAGTCCCAGCTGTGTCAGTCCATCGTCAAAATGAGGGTCAGAGCCGCCATTTCTGATGATAATCTGTGGCTTGAATTCCTCCGTCAACGGCTCAATGATCTCCTCGAACACCAGTTGGTAGGAATCGTACCCGGCATCGACTGACAGGGGAACATTGATGGTGAAACCTCGCCCCTCGCCTGAGCCTATATCCGAAGCAAATCCAGTGCCAGGATAGAGGGTCATGGGGTCTTGGTGTACGTCAATGAACAGAATCTTTGGATTGGAATAGAAATACTCGCTGGTTCCATTCCCGGCGTGGGCATCGGTGTCCAAAATCAAGACCCTCTCCAATCCGTGCTTTTTCATCAGATACATGGCAGTGAAGGCCACATCATTGTAGATGCAAAACCCTTCTCCATAATTCCGCTTGGCATGATGCATTCCGCCGCCAATGGAGATTGCTTTTTCGAACTGGCCGGACTGAACCAAATCAGCCGCCAGCTTCGCTTGCCCGACAATGAATCTGGCTGCCTCCTCCAGCTTCCCACACTTACCCACCGGCCTGTTATCACCCGAGTGGTATCGATAGAAACTTCCATCATAACTCAAACCCAAATTTGCAGCCCGGTAGTACTGTCTAGTGAAGTCGACATAATCTTTTCGGCAAATTTTCAAAAGGTCTTCATCGCTTGCCGGCCCCGCCTCAATTATTCGGTAGTCCTGGTCCTCGCTTAGGCTTTCCTTCAGGAAGCGGGGGAATACCTCATATCGGTCTCCCCTGAAGGGGTGGCCCGGCCCAAAATCGTATTCTTTCACTTCTTCGCGGAACAGAATTGCTACTGGCATTCTTGCACCCTCCGTTTTACTGCGGTTCCATCATCGATTCGGCTGGTGTTGTCACTCGGCCTGCCCTGGTGGCTAGTCCCGGACTGGCCTATTATCGGAATTTCTAGACTACACTTGGGGCAGCGCCGCTCTGCCGTTATGCTATATTTTGTCACAGAAAAGCCCCGACGCTCTACCAGTAACTGGTTGCAGTTAGGACAGTAAGTGTTCTCAAATGGATGCCCGGGGACATTGCCAGCATAGACGTATTTCAATCCTTCGGCCCTTCCTATATTCCTGGCCCTTTCTAAGGTGGAGAGGGGTGTGGGTGGAACATAAAGCTCATCCCTGAACTTGTAGGCTGGGAAATATCCAGTAATGTGCCACGGCGTATCGTCACCAAGATCATACTTTATCCTGCGGGCAATCTGCCTCAGGGTTTTGTCTCCGTCGTTGACGCTCGGTATCAAAAGAGTTGTAATCTCAATCCACACGCCGCACCTTTTCGCGGCTACCGCATTTCTCCACACCTTCTCTACGTCGGCGTTGCAGAACTTAAGGACGGCTCCAGCATCCCCCTTTATGTCGATGTTCATAGCATCCAGGCCGCTCTCTACCAGGACCTTCAGGGCTTCTGGGGTCATGTAGCCGTTGGTGACGAAGGTGTTATAATAGCCATGCTTTCTGGCGAGCTTAAAGACGTCTACGGAATACTCCAGAAGCAACGTCGGCTCATTGAACGAGATGCTTGTGCCCTGGAACCCGATGCTCTCAACCAGCTTTATGAAATCTTCAGGGCTGAGGAATCTCCCTTGGCCAATGTTTTCAGGCGATTTGCTGATATCATGGTTTTGACACCAGGGGCAAGTGAAGTTGCATGACCAGGTCCCTACAGTGAGGGCTTTGCTACCCGGGTAGAAGTGGAACAGAGGCTTCTTCTCTATTGGATTTGCGCTTATGGAAGCAATATCGCCGTACACAAGCGTGTAGAGCTTCCCGCCGACATTCTTCCTCGTCTGGCAGAAGCCGAGTGTACCTGGGGACAGCTCGCAGCGCTTCTCACAGGTGCAGCACCTTGTCTTCCCATTGAGGTCCTCGAACAGAATAGCTTCCCTCTTCACGAACATGCCCTCAACAAATCAATTTTACACCTGCCAGCATTCCTTCGCCCTAAGCTTTGTCCTCTTGTAGTGGGTTGTCAGCAGGGTTGATCTACAGTTTTTAGAAGGCATGGTCACGGGTAGCCGATCACGATCTCTCGGTTTGGAACTGTGTTGGGTTGTAGCCCTGATTATTGGTACAATATGGCGGTGTCATTGTGAAGAAGAAGCCCGGGTCAACAGTGCTGGGCTTGAGGCAAGCAAATAGGAAAAGGAGGAAGCCGCCAGTGAATTGTCCTGTTTGCAGCAAAGAGGCAAGAGCGAGAGTCTACTGGTGTGCTAAATGTGTGGCCTTGGTTCATGTTGCCTGCTGGCCGAGGCACAAAACAGCCGCTCACAAGGAAACCTGAGGCCAAAAGCATGATAAGCCCCTATGCCAGGAGAGGAAGACGATAACCGATCACGGATTGCCGAGGCAAGGTAGTTGTTCCTCATGTAGTGCTTCCGATTTAGCCTTTAACCCTTCAGCAGGGGATGAGGAGTCGTGAGCAGGTTCCTTTTCACGGCATTGTTTTCCAACGATCTGGGCCTGCCCAGTCGTACCCTCCCAATTGCCCTGGAGTTGGTAAAGCGGGGGCACGAGGTTGCTTCATGCAATCCAGAGGAAGCACCAAGAAAGCTGATCGCTGAGGCTGGCCTTCGGAACCTGGAGTTCGGGCCGAGGCCCATACCGAGCGTGTTCCCTCCTTTCACGCAGCGCATCTGGAACATGGACCACTTCTATGCTGCTTATGGATATCAGGACGAGGACTTCCTGCGTGCCGACTGCGAAGGCATGAAGGCAGTCATTGCCAATTACGCTCCCGACGTCATTGTGGACTCCTGGAATCTCAGTGCTACTATTGCGGCCAAGGCGCTGCGCAAGCCTCTGGTCTCTATCATTCAGGGTGATATGCACCCGAGCAATCGGGGTTTCATCTGGTGGCAGGAGCCGCTGCCGGATATTCCCACGGCTGCCCCGGTGGTAAATCGGGTGCTGACGAGCTTTGGTCTTCAGACCGTTGCTAGGACAGAAGAGCTGCACGTCGGAGACTTGACGCTGGTTGCCGGCACTCCTGAGACTGACCCAATCCCAGGGGCAGCGGGTGTGGTCTACATTGGACCGATCCTGTGGCAAAAGCCTGACGCCAGGTTGCCGGACTACGTCGGCTCCCTGGATCCTAAGAAGCCGGTCCTGTGGGTGTATACGGGGAATCCTCGCTACTTTGAGCCGTTGGTCACCTGGGGCGACTCCATGGTCGTCTTGCGGGCATGCTTGGAAGCGCTGGCAAACGAAGATGTCCAGGTCGTATTGACCACGGGGTATCATGACCTGCCGGCAGAGGCCTCTTCGCTGCCGGCCAATTTCTACTACGAGCCCTATGTGCCCGGCATTGCCATGGCCCAAAGGAGCGATCTGATGATCCACCACGGTGGGCATGGTGCCAGCCTCACAGGGCCTTACACCGGCACTCCGGCAGTTATCATTCCTACTTTTTCGGAGCGGGAGAGCAATGCCCGGCGGATCGCCGCCCTGGGGGCAGCCGACTTCATATTGCCCACTGAAGACGCTGAGACGGAGAAGCACGTGTCGGCGGAGGCATTGCGGGCAAAGATCAGGCGGGTCCTTTACGACCCCTCCTTTGCCACCAAGGCCAGAGGCATCGGCGAGAAGATGCGCCGCTATGGAGGTGCTTCCCAAGCAGCCCGCCTTATCGAGGAATTCACTGCCCGAGCCTGACCGGACCCAGCAGGCCGTGGTCGCAATAGCGCATCGGGGTGGCTCTGCCAGCCGCTGTGTTTGACATGAAACAAAAGACTGTGCTATATCTCACACAAAATATAGAAAGGGGGTCATATGAGACTCTGCATGGTTCAGATCCTTGATCTGCCGGAAGAATTCCTCGATCCCATGTTCGGTATGATGAAGTCCAGCTTCGACAAGGTTCTACGACCAGACACTGAAGTGGTGCTGAAGCCGGCCAAGGGCGGGCACCCGCCGGACCATCTCGAAGATCTGGACAATCCCTATTTCGATCTCCTGAACAAAAGGCCTGTCATAGAGGCGCTCCTGGAAGCGGAGAAGGAAGGCTTTGATGTGGCGTGGGTGAACTGCTTTGGAGACCCTGGGATTAAGGAAGCCAGGTCCGTTGTCGGTATAC
>JBGOXA010000154.1:0-5001 GCA_041478915.1 Dehalococcoidia bacterium | reverse complement strand
TTGACCTCTTGAATCGCGGCCACCTCTCAAAGATGAATAGCTACCTGGTCAGCCAGCTCGATTTCCTTCGGGCTCACTTTGCACCGGTAAGCGTAGATGTCAACCCCATGACGCTTGGCCTCTCGAAGCGCGCTTCCAAAGTCAGCGTCGATAGCATCGTTGGGCGAGAAAGCGTCGACATCCTCCCGCTGAATCACAAAGACAACCGCCGCGGCATAGCCTTCCCTTCTGGCCCAGGTCAAGCTCTCAAGGTGTTTCCTGCCCCGCACAGTGGGCGCATCGGGAAAGAGAGCCTTGCCTTCTGCGACCAGGGTGACCGACTTCACCTCCAGGAAGCACTGTGATCTGGGGCCACTCAGCAGAAAGTCAAGCCTGCTCCTGCCCCGAGGTACCTCGCGCCGGATGGAGGAGTACTGGGCAAAGGGCGGCAAAGCCTGCTGACACAAAGCCTGATGAACCAACTCTCCGGGGACACGAGAGTCTACTGAAACAACCGTCCCGTTTGCTCTAGCAGCCACCAGGTCGTACCTTGTGGTGCGGAAGGGAGACGGCTTCTCCGCCAGGAAAACCCTCTGCCCGGGAAAGAGCACACTGTCCAGCCTCCCGGAGTTAGGGAGGTAAACCATCTCCTTACCGTGCGATAGCTTCACCAGACAGGCAAAGCGATTCTGCCTGCTGAGAAAGGTGGCTTCTTTTATGTTGTCCGCTATCCTCATTCTGTGAACTTACCACTCTCCTACAAATCAAGGAGTACTTATACGGCAGCTACGGCGGCCCGTGCTAAGCCGATGCCTTCTTTATGCGGCACAGGAGGCCTTTAAGCGTCGGATAGCCCGATATCGGATCACGGGCCGTTATGTCGGTGAGGACGTTGGCATTGGCCTCGGCCCAGCCATGGGGAATGCTGACCACTTGAGGCGCGATGTCCTCGGTGACTTTGGCCTTCATCTTTATGCTTCCCCTCCTGGTTTCCACCACAATCATTTCCCCATCGATGATGTCGTGCTTTTTAGCTGTGGTGGTATGAATCTGAGCCAGAGGATCGGGGGCTCTGCGGCGCATCTGGGTCATACTGCGCAACTGGGAATGAGTATACTCCCGCATCCTCGCGCCGGTAATCAGAATCAAGGGATACTTTTTCGCCAGCTCTGGGGTACGAACAGGGCTTTCATCAGGCTCCCGGTGAGTTGGCAATGGATCGAAGCCCGCCTCCTCCAGCGCCTTGGAGTAAAGCTCAATCTTCTTCGATGGTGTTCTGAAGCCGAAGGTTTCCCGTGCGTCGTAACGCTTGTTGTCAAAGTAGACGCCGCAGGGGTTCTCTTTGAGCTGTTGCAGGGTAATGCCACTGGGCTCCAGGAGATGGGCTACTACCTCTTCATCCGTGTTCCAGGGGAAATACTGGCCCAATCCCATTCTGCGGGCCAGTTCGGTCCAGAACTTCCAATCGGCCCAGGCTTCACCGGGGGGTTCAACCACCTGTTTTCGCAACAGGAGGTAGGGCAGGCCAGCGTTTATGGCATAGACCATGCCCAGCCCCATCTTTTCCAGAAAGGTGCAGGCCGGAAGGACGATGTGGGCCATCTCGGCGGTCTCGGTCATGAAAGGATTGAGAACCACCAGCAAATCCAGCTTCTCCAGTGCCTTCCTGGTCTTGTTTGAATCGGGTATGGTGAGGGCCGGGTTACCTCCTACCACTATCAGGGCCTTGATAGGATAGGGCTTCTCACTCAGCACCACATCGGGGAAGAGCATCGCCTGACCGTAGGGGACCACTTTCCCCCAGACCTGGTAAAACACAGGGTATTCGGCAGCCCCTATCGGCTCCTCCTTTACCGGTACCCTCAAATCGCTGAGGCGTGGCAGCGGGGTCATCGCCCAGCCACCGGGCACGTCAAGGTTCCCGCTGACCGTTTGCAAGATACACAGAAGACGTTCATTCTGCAAGCCGTTCCCATTCTGAGCCAGTGGCGAGGTACCAGGGACGATGCATGCTGGCTTGGCGGTGGCGAATATCCGGGCGGCCGTTCTAATGTCGGCGGCCGGGACCCAGGTTATCTCCTCGGCCTTCTCAGGGGTGTACTGCTTCACGTGTTCTTTCAATTCATTCAGGCCGACGGTCCACTCCTCCAGAAACTTTTGATCGTAAAGGCCCTCTGAAAAGATGACGTTTAACATGGCCAGGCCCAGAGCAGCGTCAGTCCCCGGCCTGATCTGGAGGTGAATGCCCTTCTTGGCCAGCGGGGTGCGCCTGGGGTCTATCACGATCAGCTTTAGCTCCCCCTTTTCCACTGCCTCGTGCATGTGATCAGCCCACATCCACCGCGATTCATCCGGGTTGTTTCCCCAGAGCAGGATGCATTTGGCCTGTAAAGGGTCCTCGCTGGTGAACCTTCCAAAGGTCAGCAAATGGGCAATAACACGGATGCGGAAGCAAAAGCTTTCCACCGAAAAGAGATTAGGGGTGCCGAAGGCTCCCTTAAAGCGTTGGGTGAAAGCGGCCAGCTCAATATTCTCCACCGCCATGGAGCCGCCGAAGATAGCGAGGGAGTGAGCGCCATATTCTTGCTTGATCCTGGTCAGCTTGCTGGCTATAGTGTCGAGCGCCTCGTCCCAGGAAATCCGCTTCCATTCACCATTCTCCTTCTTCATGGGGTACTTGAGGCGATCCGGAGCGTTGGCATACTCGACCAGATTATCCCCCCTGGGGCACAAATGGCCTTTGTTCAAGGGGTGTTCCGCCATGCCTTCCACCTTGACCAGCTTGCCATCCTTCACATAGGCGTCTATGCCACATCCCGAAACACACAATATGCAATCGCTCTTGATCAGGGTAGTATTACCCGTGGAAGGGTCAGAAATCGTCATCTGTTACCTCCTTATAGTCTCAATCGGCAGAAATGCCATAGATGCTGTTAGGGCGTGGTGGTCAGGATTTTCCTCACCTGCTCAGGATACCTGGCGATGAAGCGAAGCTCATCATCGGTAAGGGCAAGCTGATTGTGAGCAGTAGCACCGTACCCCGATTGGTTACATCAATGAAATAAATCTTAGGCATCGCGGAAAACTCCCGCAGACTTCATTGTCAAGTCGTCCACAAACTATGATACCTTCCTAGCTACGCAATTCGCAAACAGCGAGAGCGTTTAGCAAATCAATCTCTTTGTAGTCCTTCCCTTTGGGAAGGATTTCTTCGTCGTCCTTCTCCTTGGGAAGGACTCCTCGCAATGACAAATGAATACCCTAAACCAGCGGCTGATACGAGAGCGGTTGCCAGCTTCGCCGTAGTTAAGTGGCACACTCGCCGGGGATCAGCCCTTCCTGTCAGCTAAATCTCCAGGATGTGCCTGATATACATGTGGGTACGATAAACAGGGATATTCGTCCGCTTGTAACTGCCGGTATTTAGCAGGTAGCAGGAAACCCCCGAATCAAACAATCTCCTGTAGAACTCCTCCTGTCTTTTTTGGTTCAGCTCTGGCGGATAGGGGTCATAGAAGGGCTCATAGCCGATCTTGCCCCACTTTTCCGGGGGCCCAGCGCCGGGTCTGATAGTATGCTTGCCTTCCTTCAGTGTCGCTATAGCTTGCTCAGTATTGAGCCTGGTGGCTGGGGGAGTGTGGTCGTCCCTGGTGAGCAAGAACACATATTTCAGGGGCACCTCGTCTATCACGCCTTTCCGCCCTTTGGGCACTTCGTACAGGGAACCATCTTTGCCTTTCAGCATCATGGGAAACATGGCGCGGTCGAACATAACCCTGGAATTACCGTAAGCCCAGTAACATCTGTCAGCTCCCTCATCGAAAACGCAGATCTTGTTGCCGTTTAAGATTTCCCGATAGCAGAGCCCTTGCACCTGCTCCCCCTTACCTATCTGCAGGCAAGTCTCTTTCCACTCAACCACATTCTCCACCTCCAAATCGTGAAATAGATTGATGAATGTCGGGTGCTGCTCTGCTATGTCGCTCCGGATGTAAAGCCAGTTCTCCGTGGCCCTGGAGACGATCTCATCCTCAAAGAAGACGAAAACGTAGTCATCGGAGTGGACTTTTGTGTTCGGCACGTTATACAGCAACTCATGAAGCTGAGATGTCTTGCCAGTTCCGGTGGGGGCTATAATGACGACGCCTTCGGTGGTGCCATTCTTATTGATTCCCAAGCAGGCACCGTGGATGGGGTAACCGCCCTTCTCCTCGAGGATTATACCTGCCAGTCCCAGGGCTCCAGCCGATTTCGCCACGCCGTAGTACTCTGAGTTGACGACCAGTATCTTCCTCTCATCCAGGTTGTAGAACATGCGGGGCTCGTAGCCCTCGATGCCCTTAATAATGTATACCACCCCGTCGGGGTTCTGGTTGTGCGAAGGATACCAGTTCAATACCCAGTAGTCTGAGACGTGCCTGGAGTTAGTCTCCAACTGAATCCTGGCCCCGCAAATATCGGCCGTGTGTACGAAGGGAAATTCAGAGCCATATTTGCTCAGGATTTGCTCTATCTCACCCTGGTCCCTTGACTTTGGCGGCCTCCGGTCAGGGACGGTAAAGTAGTTGTTCTTGACCCGTTGTTCTGGCACTCAGTTCACCTCCAAACGCCGTGTCCCCATCTGTTCACTTGAGCTTATAGACCTTCTATCTGAAAGGTTTCTGCATAGTGCGACCCACACGCCAACCTGCGGATTAGTCATTGTGGTTCTGATCCAGACTTGCGAGCCCTCTCTGGCGTGCTGCCATAATTCTGCCCGGATCAGAGTGGCTGACTCCCTAAAGTGACATTGTCTATCAGCCTGGTCTTTCCGACGCGCACTGCCAGGGAAACCAGGACAGGCTGGTCTATCTCGGTTAGCTCCTCCAATGTTTCTGGGTGGGCTATGCTGATATACTCGATTCTGGCCAAGGGTTCCTTCTGGATGAGGCTGGCTATTTGCTGCCGTATTCTCTCAGCCTTTCTTTCTCCCTCCAACCAGAGCTGCCGCGCCAGGTTGAGCGATTTCCACAGCACCAGAGC
>JBGOXA010000098.1:0-6488 GCA_041478915.1 Dehalococcoidia bacterium | reverse complement strand
TTTGGCACTCCCCTGTACATCTTTGATGAGGCTACGCTGCGCACCAGGTGCCTCGATTATCGTCAAGAGTTTAGTCAACGCTACCCCAACACAGCAGTGATCTACGCTTGCAAGGCATTCATTAACCCTGCTTTGGCGCGCATCTTGCAACAGGAGGGTATGGGGCTTGACGTAGTCTCCGCCGGGGAGATGTCCATTGCCAGGTCTGTTGCCTTTCCCCCACAGATGGTCTACTTCCACGGCAATAACAAGACCGAGGAAGAACTCAGACTGGCGCTGGATTGGGGGGTCGGGCGCATAGTGGTGGATAACTTCCAAGAGCTCAGTCTGCTGGGCAGTTTAGCTGAAGAAAGAGGAAAGGTTCAGGATATTCTGCTGCGCCTGTCTCCAGGGGTCGATCCCCACACGCACGGCCACACCACCACCGGCGTCCTTGACAGCAAGTTCGGTTTCCCTATAATCACCGGACAAGCTGAAGAGGCACTCACCAAAGCGCTGGCTTCCCCCAGCCTCAACTTGATAGGGCTGCACTTCCATCTTGGCTCCCCTATTTTTGAGACTCAACCCTATGTGGAAGCAACTGAGATTTTGCTCCGCTTTGCGGCTGAAATGAGGAAGAAACACGGCTTTGAGTTAAGAGAGCTGGATATAGGCGGTGGCTTTCCTATCCAGTATCTGCTAGATTCTCCACCCCCGCCGATTGGTAGCTATGCTGAAGCTATAACCTCGACCCTTCTGAGCTACACTAGCCAGCTTAAACTGGCTGCGCCGCGACTTATAATCGAGCCAGGAAGAGGCATCGTTGGACAGGCAGGAGTGGCGCTTTACAGAATAGGAGGGTCAAAGGATATCCCCGGGATACGCAAATACGTCTTCATTGATGGCGGGATGGGAGACAACATTCGACCCCCTCTTTATGGCGCTAGGTACGAAGCCCTGATCGCCAACAGAGTTGGGGAAGCGGAAACAGAGAAGGTAACAATAGCTGGCAAGTTCTGCGAGTCAGGCGACATCCTGATCAAGGATATTTATCTTCCCGGGGTAAGAGAGGATGATATTCTGGCTGTGCCAGCTTGCGGTGCCTATTGCCTCTCCATGGCCAGCAATTACAATGCTTGCCTCAAGCCGGTAATCGTCCTGGTCAAAGAGGGACGGGCACAGCTTATTCGGCGTCGAGAAACCTATAACGACCTGATGAGGTGCGACCTGTTTTGAAGGCAATCCAAAACAGATCGGCTCAGATGTGGCAGATTATAGGGCAACCCAGGGCGACTACACTATTAGAACGCAGTATTGAGACAGGGCAGCTTTCCCATGCCTATCTTTTTGTAGGGCCACCTCACGTAGGTAAGTCTACCCTAGCCCTGGGCTTGGCCCAGGCGGTAAATTGCCAGGCAAGCAATGTCCCCTGTAGAGAGTGTATCCCCTGCCGCCGGATCGCCGAAGGCAAGCACAGCGACGTTCAGGTCATAGGCGTGGTTACGGAAGAGAACAAGAAGGAAATAGGCATTAACCAGGTAAAGGAAATGCAAAGTGCTGCCAGCCTGCCCCCGTATGAGGGCAGGCATAAAGTGTTTATCTTTGATAAAGCTGAACTTCTATCACAAGAAGCTGCCAACCGTCTGCTCAAGACCCTGGAGGAGCCTTCACCTCAGGTGCTCATCATCCTGCTCACCTCTCGGGAGAGTGACGTGCTACCGACTGTTGTTTCCCGCTGCCAGCGAGTGGAACTGCGTCCCCTCCCCGTCGCCTTCGTCAAAGAAACCTTGTCAGAGCGATATTCTATTGCCAGTCAAAAAGCCGAACTTCTCGCCCGAGTGTCAGGCGGGTGCCTGGGTTGGGCGCTGCTGGCCCTACGGGATGAAGCGCTGCTGGAAGCGAGGGGCCGGAGGCTGGCTACCCTGGCAAACCTCAGAGAGGCAACTATCATGCAGCGCTTCGCCTACGCGGCTGAACTGGCAGCCCAGTTCAGCAAGCGACGTGAGGAGGTGGAAGAGGTCCTCGACCTGTGGGTAAAGTGGTGGCATGACTTGCTCCTCATTCGTGGCGGCAACAGTGGGTCTGTCACCAATATCGACCATCAAGCGACGCTCCTTCAGCAGGCCAGAGACCTCAGTAGCAGGCAAATCACGTACTATATCCGTCGCCTTCAGGAGGCGAGCCAAGCGCTGGAGCAAAATGCCAATCCGCGCCTGGTCTTCGACAACCTTATGTTAACTATGCCGTAGAAAGGACTTAGCGAAGACTTGAAGTCAAATAGCGATCCGGAAAAGCTTATCAGGGCACACCTGCTGCACGCCAAACCCTATGCCTACGTCTCTCCTCTGGAGGTCTTGAGTGAGGACGCCGGGGTAGCTGCTGAAGAGATCATCAAACTTGACGGGAACGAGAATCCCTACGGTTGCTCCCCCAGGGTAAGGGAGGCCCTCTTCAACTATCCTTATTACCATATTTACCCCGACTCCGAGCAGCGCCAGCTAAGGAAGGCGCTGGAGGGGTATGTTGGAGTGCCCTCTGATCGTCTGCTGGCAGGGAGCGGCAGCGATGAGCTGATAGACTGGATTGTGCGCCTTTTTGTCGAGCCAGGGGACAGGGTCATCAACTGTGCGCCCACCTTCGGCATGTACCCCTTTAGCACCGAGACCTGCGGCGGCAAGGTAATCGAGGTACCGCGAGACGAAAACTTTGCCGTTGACGTGCCTCTGGTGAAGAAGGCCATGGTGAAAGAAGGGGCCAAGCTCATATTCATCGCCTCCCCGAATAATCCCACCGGCAATACAACTCCTGAACGGGATGTCCTGGACTTGCTGGAAACCGGGATAGTAGTAGTACTGGATGAGGCTTACTACGAGTTTAGTGGGCACACCCTGGTGCCTCTGGCAAGCGACCACGATAACCTGATCATTCTGCGCACCTTCAGCAAATGGGCCGGGTTAGCCGGCCTGAGAGTAGGCTACGGCATCTTCCCTCGGAAGATTGCCCGACATCTGATGAGAGTTAAGCCACCCTACAACGTGAACATAGCTGCCCAGATTGCAGCAATGGAGTCGCTGAAAGACCTGGAGTATTCGCAGCAGACCATTAGAGCTATCATTGCCGAACGGGAGCGTTTGTTCACCAGGTTAGCCGAGATTAAGTGGCTTAAGCCCTACTCGTCAAAGGCGAATTTTATCCTCTGTCATGTTAGTGGCAGGCCGGCAAGGAACGTCCACCAGGAACTAAGAAGAAGGGGCATCTCCGTCCGCTACTTTGACACCACGCGCCTCAGGGACTACCTCCGCATCAGCGTGGGAAAGCCAGAGCATACCGACGCCCTGATTGCAGCACTCACGCAGATTTGCTAGAATGATTGCACCGCTGAGTGAGTTAAAAAGAAAAAGGAGGGGAATAAATGATAAAGCGACTATACGGGGTGAACATAGCAGTACAGGACCTTGATGCAGCAGTGAAGAAGTATTCTGCCATCCTCGGTGGGAAAGTGGAGTGGACCAAGCCTGAAGATTTTGCTTTCCCCGGCCTGAGGGGGGCCACTGTTTGGGTAGGCGACGTTAGAGTCAATCTGATTGCCTCAAGCAATCCAGAGACCTCGGTCTACAAGTTTGTCGAGAAGAAGGGAGAAGGCGTATTCCTGCTCTCCTTCCAGGTGACTGACCTGCCGAACGACATGAAAGACCTAACAGCTAAGGGAGTGAAGCTAGTCGACCCTGACAAGCCCATACCCTATTCTGGCGGCATAGTCAACTTCGGGCATCCCAAGTCGCTGCACGGCGTGCAGATGGAGTTCATCCAGCCAAAGGAGTAGGGCTGGATTTCTATCAATAAGACCTTCGCCTCATAGCGAGCGAAGCGAAGAACCTGTAGAGATGCTCTGAGGTCATCTGGGATGATCCCTGGGTAACAACTGGGCACCAAGGAAACAGGAAACGATAAAGCGGTTCCTCGATGTAAGCATAGCAGTGCGAGACCTCGACGCCGCCGTTAAGAGATACTCTGAGGTCCTGGGTGTGCCACCTAGTCCGCTCCCGCCAGAGCGCTATGCTTACTCTGGGCTTAGGGGTGCCAGGTTTCGCCTGGGCAAGGTAGCCATCAGTTTGGTTGCCTCCGAAGAGGCTGACAGTCCGATCGCTAAGTTCCTCGCAGCAAGAGGAGAAGGGGTAAACCATGTCTCACTGGAAGTCACCGACATAGAGCAGGACATGAAAGATTGGGCAGCTAAGGGAATCAGGTTTGCCACTGATGTGCCGCTAAACTTTTCCGACGGGCAAGTCATTTTTGCCCATCCTAAGTCGTTGCACGGCGTGCAGATTGCCCTCGTGCAGGCAAAGCCAGATGCAGATGTGCTGGCGAGCGGATGAGTTCACAGGGAGATTATTGATCAGCGGCGTGCTGGTTTCGGCTAAAGCCAGAGTATAGAGAGCAACGATGACAGAGAGAGTCGCAAGCATCAAGCGGGAAACTCAGGAGACTGCGGTGGGTGTACAACTGGCCCTTGATGGCCAGGGCGAGTTCCAGATAACCACCGGGCTCAGGATGTTCGATCACCTCTTGGCGCAGCTTGCCAAGCACGGAGTCTTCGACCTCAAGGTTTCGGCCACTGGGGCTGACCCGCATCACCTGGTAGAGGATGTCGCCCTTTGCCTTGGTCGAGTCTTCAACCAGGCGCTGGGAGAAAAAGAGGGCATCGTCAGGATGGGGCACGCCGTGGTGCCGATGGACGACGCCTTGGCGCTGGTGGCAGTGGACATAGGCGGCAGAGGGCACGCCGTAGCAGAGCTATCCTTCGACGAGGAGAAAATCGCTGATTTGCCTGCCAGTCTCATCCCCCACTTCCTGGAGACCTTTGCCTCTGAGGCTCGCATCAATCTGCATGCCAAGATCCTCCGGGGAAGCAACGACCACCACAAGGCAGAAGCGACCTTCAAAGCGCTGGGGCGGGCGCTGGACAGCGCTACCAGGCATGATGACCGAATCAGAGGGAAAATACCCAGCACCAAAAGAATCATCGACTAGCAGTCTTGGGCAGTGGACCGAGAGAGAAAAGCTAAACGCGAATAAAAGCTGAAACTGGCAACGAGGAGCGACCTTCACGGTCGCTCCTCGTTTTTGCAGCTATCTTAGATCTGCCTTCCGGGTTAGCATGAAAACGCCCTTCGGACGAGGCAAGCCCCCGGGCCTATCCAGCAACAAAGCCGCCGTCAATAGTCATGAGGTGGCCAGTAACAAACGAACTGGCATCGGAACACAGCCAAACAACCGCCTCAGCCACCTCCTCCGGCTTGCCCCAGCGGCGCATCGGGGTCGGCCGAGTCGCACCCATCTGCGGCTGCTTGGACAGCCGCTTAGCCATAGGTGTGCTGATGCCACCCGGGCATATAGCGTTTACACGAATATTGGACTGGGCGCATTCCAGCGCTACCGTGCGGGTCAACTGCACCACGCCTCCCTTTGACGCACAGTAAGGAGACAATCCCTGGAGCCCAACCAGCCCCCCCACCGACGCCGTGTTGACGATCACCCCACCACCCTGCTTTACCATCTGCGGCTGCTCATATTTCAGGCACAGCCAGACGCCCTTAAGATTGACGTCGATAATGCGGTCCCACTCCTCCTCGTCGAAGTCGGACGAGAGAGCCATTCTCCCTTCGATCCCGGCATTATTGAAGGCGCAATGCAGAGCACCATAGGTCTCCACCGCCTTCTTAATCAGCGCCTCAACCTCCGCTCGCTTTGAGACATCACACTTAACAAAGATAGCCTGGCCTCCAGCTTCCTTGATAAGGCGAACCGTCTCTTGTCCATCGTCGACAAGGACATCAGCAGCCACCACCTTGGCCCCTTCTCGGGCAAAGGCCACAGCTGTGGCCCTGCCAATCCCAGAGGCCGCACCAGTCACCAGGGCAACTTTGCCTTCTAGTCGCATCGCTTCCTTACCTCCTTAGTCTGAATTTCACGGCAAATAGCGGCCAACAACACCCATGTGAGAAAAGCAGTCCCCCAGGCAGGCGCCAAAAAGAGGTTGAAGGGAGACCGCATCGTGTCACCAGTATAGAATACGAGGGCCAGTTATTCAAGCTTGACAACGGTGGGTTGGGGATATTATCATCGGCCAAGACGGCGCTGAGATCTGGGTATTGCCTTATCAAGGGTTGAAATGGCAAACCCCAGTTTCAGCTACTTTCCATGGAAGGGAGTAGAAATGCGTACTCTTAGAATCATTGCTGTTGCTTTGTTCGTGATGTTCTTAGCCGCTGCCTTGGTGCCATGGCCGGGGGTGGGGGGAACGGTGATGGCTGCGGCTGCTCCTGCTGATCCCGAGTTGGGTCCTATGATTTGTGGAACGTCATCTTATGTCGATGGGACATTTGTTTGGACCGATTACGCCTACGACGACCGCGGCGCGAACACCCAGGGCGGTGACCTCACCAACCCAGCAACGGCTGGCGGTGACGTCACCTACCCGGCATGGGTGACACTCGGGAACGCCGCTG
>JBGOXA010000276.1:0-3047 GCA_041478915.1 Dehalococcoidia bacterium | reverse complement strand
GCAGCCGAAGGAGACGAAGAAAACCGTACGGCAGCGGTGTTTTGTGTGGTTTTCAACTAAGCCGCGACGCTAGCCGGAAAACTCGCTCTTCCCGTGTACCAGCGACTTTACCCGTGCCACAAACTCCTGGTGGCTGAAGGGCTTCACCACGTAATCGTCCGCCCCCAGCTCCAGCCCCTTGGCCATGTCATCGTCTTTTTGACTGGCGGTAAGGATAACAATGGGAATCTTAGAGAAAAGTCGCACTCGCCTCAATACCTCGAAGCCACTAATGTCAGGAAGCCCAAGATCCAGAACCAGGACATCAGGTGCTTCGCTGCTCAGTAGTTCTATACCTCTTTCTCCGAGCGGGGTGGAGATTAAACTCGCTTCAGGCCAGTGCATCTCGAAGACAAGGGAAAGGCTTTCGGTGATTTGCGGATCGTCTTCGACCACGAGAACTTTCACTGTTCCCTCCCGTTTCTCTGGCTTTCCAATGTGCAACTCGGCAGCTCCCGGAAACACCGCGAAGGTCACCATACTGCTCTTGGTCCTTTGTCTTTTGTCATCTGTCGGGTCTTCCTTCAACGGTTGCGCTGATCCCTGTAGCTATGATGGCACTATCTTCTGGTTCACCACAAGGATAGTTTGGCTCGCTTGGCTAACACCATAGGGTCATAACTATGAGCCTTTTGGCTCACATGGACATAACAGAGGCAACCAAATCACCGGAACAGGAGCCGATCAGGCTGGAATTGCCCGAACTGGCGCTGGTCACCTAGGAGAATTGACCGACAGGGTAGCCCGGGGCCCACGAAGCAATGACAAACAAATAGCCTCGAAGTGGCGAGGTGTTTCCAGTCGGCAGGCACGGGGTGGAAAGCTCCGCTACGGCTCAATCGCCTGAGTCTGACGGCGCACGAAATGAGGGAATACAGAAAGCCCTCTCCCGGGACGGGAGAGGGCAAGATACAAGGATGTTGGTAGCACTATATCTACTGGAGCTCTACCTCATTGATATAGTCCAGGTTTTCCAGGCTGTTCATCTTTATCTTCGCTTCCGAGATGGTGTAGAGAACATCCCCGATGTAGAGGGACCTTTGCACTGATTCAGGTCCCCAAAAGTAGTAGCCTTCCTGCCACAGGGCATTATCGTTCTCGTAGTGGCTGATCCTGCCCTTCAGTTGGAGACCTCCCTCCAGGGATATGTCAAACACGTAAGCGCCCTGCCATGTATACTCCCCGTAAGCAGAGGGATCGGGGTAAGGGTATTTCGACTGGTCTATCTCCGCCAGCAAAATGGGCAGCACTAAAAGGTCTCTCGACTGGTCGAGAAGAAACGCCTTGTGATCCCTCAAAGCCTCTGAATCCGTGCCCCGGTCGCCTATCTCGTACTTGGCTATTTCCTTCGGGTTTTCCACATCGCCGACATCAAAGAGCGCTATCTTCACCCCTTGATACCAGGCGAAGTCCCCCTCTACTGCCTCCACGGCTTCCTTGCCTATACCAATGATGTGGTTCTCATCGTAGGGATGCAGGTAATCGGAATAGCCGGTTATCTTTAGCTCGCCGAGAACTTTAGGACTGTAGGGGTCCCTCAAATCGATCACAAACAAGGGGTCAACCTTCTGAAAGGTTACCAGGTAGCACCTCTCGCCCATAAACCTGGCCGAGTATATACTTTCCCCAGGTGCCAGGTCTTCCAGCCTTCCAACGATATCCAGGTTCGCGTCGAGGGTGTAGAGGCTGTTTTGAGAGATTGACCCTCTCTCGATTCCAGCCTCTTTCCACGTGGTGGTGGCTACCCGGAACACACCCCGGTACTCGTCCATGGAGAACTGGTTCAACACCCTACCTGGAACTTCGCCGCTCGCCTGGTACTCTATCTTGTCCCCTTCTATATGAATCCTGTGGACGGCAGTTTCCTCGGAGTAGTCGCCGCCATTCAGCCATGTTGTAGAGGTTATGTAAATATTCTCCAGGGAGACATAGAGGTTGCTGCTGGCCCCAATCAGCAGCGTTTGGCGGGCTGCCTCCTCGTCATCCTTCTGTGTATTCACTGCCACGATAGTGGTGAACATGTACCCGTAGTCGTACACGTCGCATTTGTAGATTTCCCAAGCAGGTATGGTGGTCTCCCCGCTGCCAAGATCAATCCTGGGGAGGCTTATTTCGTTATCCTGCTCATATGCCGGTTCACTTATGATGGCATAAACATAATCGCTCACCATCCGCGAGCCAACGTACTCACCATCAACAGCAATCTCCCTCTTCATGGCAGGACTCTCTCTGTCTGAAACGTCGTACACTTTGACGTAGGTCTTGGGTCCGGCCGGCATCACTGGCGCGCTATCTTCTGCCTGGTATTCCTTTGTGGCATACATCCAGCCCTGGTTCCCTATCACAATCAGTCTATCGCCGTTGATGAACAATCCAACCACCGTCTCGTCAAGCTCTATCTTGGAGAGGATTCGAGCCTCCTCCGGGGGATATGCCTTGACAATGAAAACCGTCTTCCCTGAAACAAGGTAGATGAACTGTCCATCGGTCTTGACGATGTCCGCCTCATCCACCCCTTCAACCTGAATGTTGGTGGCGGAATAGTCCAAAGAGTAGTCGCCACCGGCGCTTAGAGAAGCTGTTTCATCTGATGCGAAGGCCTTCATCCCTCCTCTTAGCTGAGCATAAGCCTGCGTGTTGTCCTTCAGAAAGTTTTTCAATTCCCAGTAAGATGAGAACTTCGTCAATTCAGTCCGTGCCCCTATCCCAGATCCGCTGCCACTGCATTGCAGCATTACCGAAACAACCCCGACCAGCAGCAGGCAAACAATTGAGATAGCAATCTTGTGCCTCATTTTCCCTCCTTCTTCCTCACCTGGCTGAGATTTCCGGATTTCGCCTTACACTTATTTTGACGAAATTCATTGAGGAAAAGTTCCCTTTCCTGATATTATGAAACAGCTCAGCTTGTTGGGGGTTAATCCACACTCAGGACCGACATCGTCGAGGAACAGTTCAAGCAATGGGTGCGCGGCAAGAGCGAAGTTGAAGCCAGGGTAATCATCTTT
>JBGOXA010000210.1:0-3922 GCA_041478915.1 Dehalococcoidia bacterium | reverse complement strand
CTTTGCGGTGCTACCTTATCCCTTTTCACCCAGATCCTTTTCGCCCAATCCCTCTTCACCCAGATTCTCTTCACCCAGGTCCTCTTCGCCCAGATCCTTTTCACCCAGATCTTCTTCACCCAGATCCTCAATGTCTTCTCGTATCGCTTGCCGCCGACCTGGCTTCTTAGGTTTCGGTTTGACCACCACTTCTTCGTCCTTGACCGTGCTCTCCTTCTTCCCTTTCTTGGCCTTGGTTTCAGGTTGAGCTCCTGATCTTCCACCACCATAGCGAGCCTTGAGCCTGCCAGTGACTGCCTCTATCTCCGAAAGTACTTCCTCAAAAGAATAGGTTTTAGTGGCAGCCTCTGCCGGCGCCTCATGCGGCACTTCCAGAGGTTTCGTCGGTGGTGCCTCTGCCGAAGCCAGCACCGGCAGGATCTCCTCCACAGGAGCAGGAACCTTCTCTTCAGCCACCGGAACTACTGGCTCAGGTACAGCTTCTACGGCCTGCACCACGGGTTCAACCGCCACCACTGCCTCACTGGAGACAGCCTCCTCCACCTTGGGGACCTCTTTCACTTTAGGAGCCACCCCCGCCTCGACCATAGAAGTGCTCTTTATATCGATTCGCCAGCCAGTAAGCCTGGCAGCCAGTCTGGCATTCTGTCCTCCCTTGCCAATAGCCAGCGAGAGTTGATTGTCAGGGACAATTACTTTGGCACCCTTCTCCTCCGCACTGACCTCCACCTTCACTACTGAAGCAGGGCTCAGCGCATTACCAATGAAAACCGCGGGGTCAGGATGCCACTGGATCAGATCTATTTTTTCACCGCCGAGTTCCTTTGTGATGTTCTGGATTCTGATGCTGCGCAGCCCAAGACAAGAACCAACAGCATCAACTCCCTCCTGGCGGGAACTAACGGCAACCTTGCTCCGATAGCCAGGTTCGCGAGCCAGGGCTTTGATCTCCACCGTGCCGTTGAATATCTCAGGGATCTCCAGTTCAAACAGGCGCCGGAGCAGATTCTGATGCGTCCGCGACACTACGAGCTGAGTCCCTTTGGCAGTGCGCAGTACCTTCACAAGGTAGAGTTTGAGCCTCTGCCCCACCCGGTAATGGTCTGCGGGCATCTGCTCAGCCAGAGGTAGTATCGCCTCCCCTTTCCCCAGATCGGCAATAATATGCTTCGCCTCGACAACATGTACCACACCACTGACAATATCCCCCTCTTTGTCAGCATATTCCCCGAAGATAGCATCGCGTTCCGCCTCCCGCAAACGCTGTAATATCACCTGCTTCGCAGTTTGAGCAACGATGCGTCCGGCATCAGGAGGTGTGGACTCTACCTCAAGCACATCTCCCACCCGAGCATCAGCCCTCAGCTTCCTCGCCTCGGACAATAGAATTTGTTGACGGGGATCCGTGCGCCTCTTTACTACCTTTTTCTGTGCATAAACCCTGACCTCACCCGTCTGCACCAAAATCTTAACCGAGATCTCTTGATCAGGTGCGAAGCTACTTTTTTTGAATATAGGGACCAGGGCCGACTCTACAGTCTTGAGGATAACCTCTTTAGGTAAGTTCCTCTCGGCAGCCAGTTGGGTAAGAGCAATTCCAAACTCGGTCTTCATCTCCTGAGCAGACCTCCCATTCTATAACCCACTGTTATCCACTTAACCAAAAAGAGTGGGGGAACACCCACTCCACACAAGGGCCAAACCTGCAAACCAGGTTTGGCCCTAATCTATCACAATTAGGATAACAATGCAACCATCAGCAAATAAGTTTCGAAGCCCTCTTTTTGCGAGGAAAGCGTCTGGGATTTTATGTTACATCAAACATAGTTTATACGATCATATCTCCGTTCTTCATCAAAGACACTCTTTCACTTTCTGCGCTGCAGACCTGGTCATTCCTTCCACCGACACCAGCTCATCCAATGGAGCTTCCCTGATTCCCCTGACCGATCCAAATCTCTTGAGCAAAGCCCGCTTGCGTCTGGCCCCTATCCCCGGTATATCATCCAATGAAGAAGCAAATGTCCCCCTGCGGTGTACCTTGTGATGGTAGCCCAGCGCAAATCGATGTGCCTCATCCCTTACCCTCTGCACAAAATAAAGGGCCGACGATTGGCGAGGGAGCATAATAGGTTCGGCCACCCGGGGTAAAAAGATAGCCTCATCCCCCTTGGCAATGCTGGCACAGGGAACAAAGCCAACCCCCATCTCATTCATCGCTTCCAGGGCGGCATTAAGCTGCCCTCTACCACCATCAATGAGAACCAGATCAGGCACAATTGCCCAGGTACCTTCTCGAAGCTCACCGGAGGTCCTCTTAAAACGCCTCCTCAATACCTCCTGGATCATGGCATAGTCATCAGATCCCTCAACTGACTTGATCTTGAATAGCCGATAGTGAGACTTCTTGGGCAATCCTCTCTCAAAAACCACCATGCTCCCCACCGCCGAGGTCCCCTGAATATTAGAGATGTCATAACCCTCCACACGCTGCGGAAGAGAAGGCAAGAAAAGTGCCTTTTGCAGTTCCTCCAAAGCTTCCTTCAGTACATCGGGGGCATCCAGCGATTTTACCCTCAATTGGGCCAGCCCCTGCTGGGCATTCTCTGCCACCAGATCCACCAGCCCTTTCCCAGACCCTCTACGGGGCACCCGGAGTTCTACCCTCCTCCCTCCTCTCCCCCCCAACCACTGCACCACAAGGGGCATCTCTTTCAACGGATGCTGAAGCAATATCTGCTTCGGTATGTAGGAAGCAGAACTATAAAACTGCTGCACAAAACTGGTCATAATCTGAGAAGGCTCTTCACCATGTGTTCCTGTCAGAATGAAGCGTTCTCTTCCCACAAGCTTTCCCTGGCGGATGAAGAAAACCAGCACGTATGCCTGATCACCTGCCTGGGCAAAGGCAACCACATCTGCCTCACCCTCAGTTGAAGCAATCTTCTGCTCTTCGGTAACCTTCTCTACAGCCCTAACTTGATCACGTATCAGGGCAGCCTTTTCAAAATCCAGATTCTCTGCCGCCAGTGCCATCCTGACGCGCAACTTTCGCAATACCACCTCATGCTTGCCTTCAAGAAAAAGGACAATCTGGTTTACTACCTGGCGATACTCTTCTTTGCTCACAGCGCCAATACAGGGCCCAAGGCAGCCTTGAATGTGGTATTCCAGGCAGGGCCGCAATGCATTGCCGATAATCGACTCCCTGCAATGACGCAAGGGGAAGAGCCTCCTTAGCAAAGCCAGGGTTTTGCGTAGCGATCCGGCGCTGGCATAAGGACCAAAATATCTGGCGCCGTCCTTCTCCACACGCCGGGTGACGTATGCCCTCGGCCAGTCCTCATTGAGGCTTATCTTGAGGTAAGGATAACTCTTATCATCCTTCAGGCGCACATTGTAGCGCGGACGATATTCCTTTATCAGATTACACTCAAGAAGGATAGCCTCTTGCTCTGAATCGGTGACATAGAAATCAACTTCAGTTATCCGGGCTACCATCCTCCGCATCTTCGGCGAGAGTCTGTCTGAGGAACTAAAATAGGAGCCTACCCGATGGTACAGGCTGGCCGCCTTGCCTACATACAGGATACCATCCTTCTCATCCTTAAGCAGATATACGCCGGGCTTCGCTGGCAATGATTTCAGTTGCTGTTCAAGACGCTTCTGTTCCATGGCTCTGAAGCAATTTTACAATTTTGGCGCTGGTTATGCTAAAATAACAACCGTTCTGGAGGCAATCCGCTTTAATAAGGAGGGGGGTCATGAAAGGGCAAATCGAAGCCTTCTTACGTCATCTTACAGTAGAGAAGAGATTCTCCGAGAATACTGTTGCCGCTTATAACAACGACCTTTCACAAATGGCCGGCTTTTTTCAAGAGAAAGGAGCAAAGCAGTGGCCAGACGTGGATCACCAGCTTGT
>JBGOXA010000104.1:0-6300 GCA_041478915.1 Dehalococcoidia bacterium | reverse complement strand
CTGCCAACGGTAAGCCTGTCGCTGGCCATGGGGGTGCAGCGCATGGCCCACCGCCATGCGCTGATTAAGAGACTGTCGGCCGTGGAAACCCTAGGCTGCACCACGGTGATCTGCACCGACAAGACCGGTACGCTCACCGAGAACGAGATGACTGTCTGCAACCTGTGGCTGGCTGGCCAGCATCTGGGGGTGACGGGAGCGGGGTATGCCCCTGAGGGGCGCATTGTGGAGCGTGGGCACCTGATCAAGATTCCGGTGGATGGTGACCTGCGTCGCTTGCTCGTTGCTGGTTTGCTGTGTAACAATGCGCGCTTATTGCCGCCAAACAGTGAATCGTCCAGGTGGGCGGTCCTAGGAGACCCGACGGAAGCAGCCCTGCTGGTAGCAGCACTCAAAGGCGGGCTGCACATCGAGGCCGAAAGGGAGTGGAGTCCGCGTCTGCGCGAACTGCCTTTCGAGTCGGCACGCAGGCGGATGAGCACCATCCACCGAGTGCAAAATTCGCTCGTGGCATATATTAAGGGAGCACCGACAGAGATGCTGGCTCTATGCACTCGCATCCAGGTGGATGGGCAGGAGCGTCCGCTGGACGACAGTCTACGAGCACAGGTCATGGCGGCCAACGACAACTTCGCTCATGAGGGCCTGCGGGTGCTGGCTGTCGCTATGCGCTCACTGCCCGAAACGCCTGGCGAGGCAGGGAAGCTGACTGACTACTCCAGCGAGGCCATTGAGCATGACCTGACGTTCCTGGGCTTGATGGCCATGATGGACCCACCCCGCCCTGAGGTAAAGGCAGCAGTGGAGAAGTGCCACCGTGCTGGCATCCGCATTGTGATGATCACTGGCGACTACGGTATGACAGCCGAAAGCATAGCGCGACGCATCGGCATCATCCGGAGTTCCCAGCCGCGCATCATCAACGGTTCTGATCTCGATGGGATGGATGACGAGGCTCTAAAAGAGGCATTGCAGGACGAAGTTATCTTTGCCCGCGTTGCCCCGGGCCATAAACTGCGGATAGTCAGCGTCTTTCAAGATATGGGGAATGTGGTGGCAGTCACTGGCGATGGGGTAAACGATGCGCCTGCGCTGAAGAAGGCCAATATCGGCGTGGCCATGGGCATCGCCGGCACCGATGTAGCCAAAGAAGCGGCAGATATGATCCTGACTGATGATAACTTCGTCTCCATTGTCAACGCTGTGGAAGAGGGACGAGCAGTCTATGCCAACACCAAGAAGTTCATCACCTACATCTTTACGAGCAACACTGCGGAGGCCGTACCGTTCATCTTTTTCGCCTTCAGCGGTGGTCGTATCCCGCTCGGGCTGACGGTGATGGAGGTCCTCTCAATCGACCTGGGCGCTGACATCATGCCAGGGCTAGCCCTTGGGGTTGATCCGCCTGAGGAAGGCATCATGGATAGACCGCCACGCAGCCTGAAAGAACACGTGATTACCCGCCCACTCCTGCTGCGGGCATTTGTGTGCTTGGGTCTGGTCCAGGGCCTGGCAGCCATGGCAGCCTTCCTCTTCCAGTACTGGAGACACGGCTACTGGGGTCAGTGGTTGGATCTGCCCTCAGAGGGAGGCCTCTACCAATCAGCCACTGCCATGGTCCTGGCTGCCATCATAGCCACACAGATGGGTAACCTCTTTGCCCAGCGTACGGAGCGTACTTCTTTCTTCCGCAGCAGACCGTTCGCCAATCGCCTAGTGTGGGTTGGTATCGCGGTGGCTCTTGCAGTGGTGTCCATAGTCATCTACGTTCCATTCTTCCAGCGGTTGTTTGGCACGGCAGGTTTCGCGGCAAGCAACTGGCTCTTCCTGCTCGCCCTGAGCCCACTGGTGTTGCTCGCCGATGAAGTGCGTAAGCTGGTGATTCGCCTGCGGGAGAGATACATTGTCAGGAGGTGATTCATGAGGACTATCATTATTGGTTGTGGTCGGATGGGAGCAGGGCTGGCACAGAGCTTGAGTCGCAGCGGCCACACAGTGACGGTGGTGGACAAGGACCCGGCCAGCCTGGAGCGCCTGGGCCCTTCGTTCAAGGGCAAGGCCATTGAGGGGGTGGGGTTTGACCGTGAAGTACTTCTGGCTGCCGGCGTCGAGAAGGTTGATGGTCTGGCTGCCTTGACAGACAGCGATGAGGTCAATATCGTCGTGGCTCGTCTTGCCAGCCAGATTTTTCGGGTCCCCAGGGTGGTTGTCCGTCTGCACGACCCGCGCAAAGCTGATATCTACCGGAGGCTGGGCTTGCAGACCGTCGCTCCGATCACATGGGGAATCAGGCAAGTCGCCGACCTTCTCTCCTATTCCCCGCTGGACACAATCCTCAGTCTGGGAAGTGGTGAGGCAAATGTAGTGGCGATGGAAATCCCACTGCTCCTGGTGGGCCGAACGGCAAAGGAATTGACGGTCTCCGGTGAAATCCATGTGGTGGCAATCAGACGGGAGGGCAAAGCCTTTCTGCCCACACTGGGCACAGTATTCCAGAAGGGTGATCTGGTTTACCTGGTTGTATTAGCTGCATCTGCCGACCGTCTCAAGGCATTGCTCGGATTAGCTTGAAGGAGGTGACACCATGGCAACGAGCGTGATTATCGTAGGTGGGGGTAAAGTGGGCACCTCTCTGGCCTCGCTGCTGCTGGGCGAGGGACACAGGATAAAGGTGATTGAAGCGCGGCGGGAGGAAATCCCGCGGTTGCAAGAGCACCTGCCTCCAGAGGTGGTGGTGCTAGGCAGCGGCACAGACCCAGCTGTGCTAGAAGCAGCCGGCATTCGCCGGACGGATGTGGTGGCAGCGGTCACTGGCCAAGACGAAACCAATCTAGTGGTCACCAGCCTGGCGCGTTTTGAGTTTTATGTGCCCCGTACTGTGGCACGCGTCAATAACCCCAAGAACGCCTGGATGTTCACCTCAATCATGGGAGTGGATGTAGCGCTGGATCAAACCGACTTGATGTCCCGCTTTATTGCCGAGGAAATGTCACTGAGTGAAGTGATGACGTTGTTCAAGTTGCGGCAGGGACAGTACTTGCTGGTGGAAGAGAAGGTCCAACCGACAGCAATGGCCATAGGAAAGGCGGTACGAGACCTCGGCCTGCCCGCAGAGTGTGTGCTCGTCTGTGTCATGCGGAAAGGTAAAATCTTTATCCCAGAGGCCGAAACGATGTTGGAGCCAGGCGACGAAGTGCTAGCAGTAGTGCACGCCTCGCAACGGGACAAATTGAAGGTTCTTCTTGGGCCAATGAAGCAGACATGAACACAACTCAAGCCCAAGATCAGCTGCCAAGCGGCGGCGGCAACCTTTGGAATCCGCCGGTTCTGCCCGGTTGAAGTTGGTAACAAGTGGCAGTTTAAAAAAGCTATGGGACATCTATAGGTTTCAATCGACCTATTCGTGCCACTCGATAAATGAATGGCCTTGAGGTATTAGCTTCAGCCTCAATTATTCGGTCATAAGCACGGACAAGGCATCTGAGTTTTTCCCACCTTGTGGCCTCTGCTCCCCATAAATAGAAGCAACCGATCTTATATTGCTTTATAGCAGATAGTTCATTGGGTTTCTGATGATAACTGCTATCATGACCGATTACTGTCCATCCCCATTGTCCAACTTGGCTAAGCCAGACATCATCTTGCTCATTAATAGCAAAAAGTTCCTCGTGATAACGAACCCGGATTGGGAATCGCAACGATTTCCATTGAAGTAATTGAGGGACAACTACCCCAACACTTCTATCGAAAAACCAAATCATGCAGTATCCTGTATACCTTCAAACTGCAATCCCTGTTTGATTTCGTTTTCCTCTAGTCTAAAATCTTCCTTGATGTCTTCAACACTTTCTCCAGCTTGCCAGCGGCCTTTAAGTACCCATGTAGCAATTCCTCTTATCATAGGTGCACCAAACGCAATACGAGGATCAATGATTACTGGATATTGTCTACCCCTCACATGCCAAACTAAAGCGAGGTTATATTCATACTCGAACTGTGCAAATCTCTCTCCTACCATGTGTTGCCAAGCGACCTGCCCGTGAGCGTCTCCAATAATTAGTTGCTTAATGTCGGAATCATTCTCAACTTGCCATAGGTCGAGCAACATATGGTTGCCTTCGGTCAGCCATTTATATTCAGTAAATGGGAATTCTGAATTCAAAGTCTGGGCTGCGTATGCCCTAGCCTTGCGGATTTTTTGGAGAGACACACCGAGTATACGGAATGTTGCAACAAAGGCTACTTCAACAAGTTCGAGATAGGATAATGGTCTACGGTGTTCTCTGCCTGGAAGTGCAGGGCCAGCTCCATCTCCTCCAAAGTGCCAATATGCAACGGTTTGAGGTGTCGTATTGGCATAGCGTGCAGCATCAACTACGGTGTATGCTGGAAGATATAGTCGGCGTTTCCAAGGTTCTGCATTACGAACCGCAACAATTGTAGACATGACAAACCCTCCTCACTATGGTATAATTCGAGTGAGTCGGAGTTGTTATATTCTATTTACGGTAAGAGAGACATCTGCCAATGCTCTCTTACTACAGTATGAAGAATAGCACAAATCAGTTGGTTTGCCAATATTTGGGTCTACCAACTAAGAGCGAACTTAACCAATCCGCCCCTTACATTGGGTTGGTCCCCCAACTTCTTCGGGGCTGAAATATCGCCGGGAGTAGACCCCTCTTTACCCAGCCAGCAGCTCCTTCACTTTCTGCGTGAAAGCCGGGAGGGCCTGCTTCCAGTCCCCCACTACCCCGAAAGCGGCTTCCCTGAAGATATTGGCTTCCGGGTCCTTATTTATGGCAACGATAGTCTTTGAACCCGAACAACCGGCCATGTGCTGGCTTGATCCGGAAAGGGCTACCGCGATATAGAGATCAGGGGTGACAATCTTTCCGGTAAGTCCGACCTGTACAGTAGACGGAACCCACCCGTTATCAACAGCAGGTCTAGTCGCTCCCACCGCACCCTTGAGCATCCTGGCCAGCTCCTCCAGTTGCTTGAAACCTTCGAGGCTACCTACCCCTCTCCCACCACTTACCACCGCTGGGGCATCCTCCAATTTGACCCCAGCCACCTCCTCCTTCACCTTCTGCAAGAACTTGGCCTTTATTATGGAGGCATCTATCCCAGCGGGAACGTCAATCACCTCGCCTTTTCTCGAGTCGTTGCGCGGCAGCGGCGACATGGCCTTCGACCGCACTGTGGCCATCTGGGGCAGAGATTCTGTGGTGAAAATCGCTTTAGCGTTGCCCCCATAGACAGGTCGTGTCTGAAGAAGAAGCTTGCTCTGTGGGTCAATGGCTAACTCCACACAGTCCATCGAGACAGCAGCGTCCAGCCTGAAAGCCAGCCTTGGGGCCAGGTCACGCCCCAGGGAAGTCTGCCCCATAAGCAATACCCTCGGCATTACCCGCTTTACTATATTCTCCATTACCGCCACGTACGGGTCCGGCTGGTAGTCCTTGAGCAAGGGATCATCGACGACGTACACTTTATCTGCGCCATAAGCAATAACCTCTGAGGCAAAGCCCTTAACTCCACCCCCCAACAGGACGGCGGACAGTCCCTCTCCCAGGCTGTCAGCTAGCTTCCGCCCACAGCCCAATAACTCGGTGGTAATACCGGCTAGTTTCCCTTCGACGACCTCGCCACAGATCAAAACGCCTTTGTACTCTGCCATCTACTCCTCCTTCAGTCAGTGTTATCCCTCCGACAGCAGCTTTCTGCTGTCGGTTGAGTTGACATCTTTCCTTCTCGATCTTCTTCAGCGTCTTTCGGCTCGCCTTCCTGAGAAAACCAGCAATCGTCAAGCAATCGCTTCGCTGCCTCTGACCCTTCCGCTTCAGCAGCCTTCAATCTCTCGTAGAAGAAATGGATAGGGAGCCCACAACACTGCATCTCTTAGACTCGCCTTTTCAAGACCTTCCTATATGACTTTAGCTTTTCTGAGGCGGAGAGCCAGCTTAACTGCCGCGTCTGCCACGTTCTCACCCGTGACAATCTCGCACTTTCCCTCTTTCACCGGCTGGAAGAGCTTCACTAACTTCGTGCGTCTCCCCTGAGCACCAATCTGCGAGGGCTGGACACCAATGTCGGCAGGCTTCCAAACAATGGGCTGTATCTTGGCTGCCTTCATAATTCCCTTCAGCGGCGCATAGCGCGGTTCGCCCAGCTCGTTAGTCACCGTTATCAAGCATGGCGTAGACACTTCTACCACCTCAAACCCATCAGCTACCATACGCTCCACTCGGACTTTACCGTTGGCAACCTCTACTTTCTTAACCAGAGTGACGCTGG
>JBGOXA010000088.1:0-6808 GCA_041478915.1 Dehalococcoidia bacterium | reverse complement strand
CCGCATCCGGAGCGCAGCCTCTTCTGGTTTGCCTACAACGCAAATAAGAAAGGAATAACCCTTGATATCGAGACAAGGGACGGCCAGGAGTTGTTTTTGCGACTGGCCAGCAAGTTTGACTTTGTCTTGGAGTCGTACCCGCCTGGCTATCTTGAGGGCCTCGGCTTGGGTTACTCCGAGCTAAAAGAGATCAATCTGCGACTGGTGCTCATCTCTATTACTCCCTTTGGGTGCAGTGGACCCTATCGGGATTATAAGGCCTCTGATATTACGCTCATGGCCATGGGGGGCTACATGTACATGATAGGTGACCCCGATCGGCCTCCACTGCGTATCAGTTATGACCAGGCTTACCTACACGCTGCAAGTGAGGCGGCGGTCGCCACGCTGGTGGCTCTCTACCACAGGGGAGCGAATGGAGAGGGACAACACGTAGATGTTTCAGCCGAGGCCAGCCTGATTACCAGCACCGCCAATGCCATCCCCTTCTGGGAGATGAATGGGGTAGTCCTGTCACGTGCTGGCCAATATCGGGTTGGTCTTACAGCAGCAAAGCAACGGCAGCTATGGGAATGTAAGGACGGGCACGTGATATTCTATTTTGCTGGGGGTGCTTTTGGTGCCAAGGGTAATGCTGCCCTGGCGGACTGGCTGGACAGCGAAAGACTGGCTGACGACTTCGTAAAATCCATAAACTGGGAAGAGTTTGACATGGCCATAGCCACTGAAGAAGTAGAAGACCACTTGGAGGGGATGGTGGCTGCGCTATTCAGGCGATATACGACTAGCGAGCTATATGAACAGGCTATCAGGCGTGGGCTAACGCTTTGCCCGGTATTGACGCCTGGCGAAATAGTGCAAAATCCACAACTGAAAGCCAGAGGCTACTGGGTAAAGGTCAGGCATGATGACCTGGACGAAAGCTTCAGCTATCCTGGACCGTTTGCCAAGAGTTCTGCCATGTCCTTTCGCTATCGTCGTGCTCCTCGGGTAGGTGAGCATAACAGGGAGATTTACCAGGGTGAGCTGGGGCTTTCTAGCCAGCAGTTGGTGGCCCTGAAGCAGGCCGGAGCAATCTGATTTATCCTGGTGTGAGAGAGATGCAAAAGCAGCCCTTTGCTGGAGTGAAAGTCCTTGATTTTTCCTGGGGCGTGGCCGGGCCTCTGGTCACCAAGTATTTGGCTGACTATGGGGCAACGGTGGTCCGGATAGAATCGCCACAAAGGCCCTGCGGAACCAGGGTTTCACCTCCCTTCAAGGACAACGTCCCTGGGGTTGACCGGGCTGGGTATTACGCTTTCTTTAATGCCAACAAGTATAGCCTTGGCCTGGATTTGAATCACCCCCAGGCAAGGGAGGTGGCCAGAAGGCTGGTTGCCTGGGCGGACGTGGTAGCCGAAAGCTACTCTGCGGGGACGATGGAGAAGTGGGGGCTGGGCTATGAAAGCCTGAAAAGGATCAAACCTGACATAATCATGTTGAGCGCTTCCAGTCAGGGCCAGGATGGGCCCCATGCCAGCTTCAGCGCCTTTGGCATCCCCCTGACTGGCCTGGCGGGTTTTGCTCACTTCACCGGATGGCCGGATGGTAGCTGCCTGCCTTTGCCGTCGGCTTATTCCGACTTCATCAGTCCTCGTTTTGCGGCGGCCACTCTAATTGCCGCCCTGGACTATAGACGTCGTACCGGGAAGGGACAGTATATCGATTGCTCCCAATTGGAAGCCAGCATTCATTTCCTGGCTCCTGCCATGCTGGACTATACCTTCAATGGGCATCAGGGAGAGAGATTGGGAAACGCTTCCCCCTATGCTTGTCCCCATGGCGTGTTCTGCTGCCAGGGTGAGGACAGGTGGTGTGCCATCGCCGTCTTCAACGAGCAGGAGTGGCAAGCCCTGTGCCAACTCTGCAACCTGGATTGGAGCCAGGACCCGAGATTTTCCACTTTGCTGAATAGGAAGAGAAACGAGGATGAATTGAACAGACTGATAGAGGAGTGGACGGTCAATTTCACCGCTGAGGAAGTAATGAGCGAGATGCAGTCCAGGGGCATCCCGGCCGGCGTGGTGCAGAATGCCAGAGACCTGTGCCTTGACCCTCAGCTAAGGGAGCGGGGATACTTCTGGAAGCTAGACCATCCGGTCCTGGGTCCTTTTCTCCACCTGGGCCAGCCGTCGCGGCTATCGGACACCCCGGCCATACCTAATATGCCTGCACCATGCCTGGGACAGCATACTGAGCACGTCTGTACCCAGATGCTACACATGTCAGATGAGGAGTTCCTGGAGCTATATCAGGCGGGTGTTTTCGGCTAACGTGGCTGCTTTGAAGGTGCTCCCGTGAATGAGCTGAACTCTTATCTGCTGCCGACCGAGCTCTGTGATTTTGACAGGGATCCTTCAGTCCGGGAAAAGGTTGCTGAGTTGGCTCGGGACTGTAAGGATGAGCGAGAGAGGTTCAATCGGATCTATCGATTTGTGAAAGAGCTTCCCTACGGCCTCGAAGACTGGGACGTCAGGGCATCAGACACTCTGAAAAAGGGGTGGGGGATGTGCTGCGGCAAGACCAACCTCTTGGTGGCCATGTCGCGGGCATTGTTGATTCCGGCAAGGTACAGGGTTTTCAGGATCAAAGCCGAGGGTCGGCTGCTGGCATGGGTGATAGAGCAAGACACAGAACTGGCTGGTCTACTGGGTCATCTTCCCCGAGAGCAGGACCACCTGGAGTGTGAAGCTTACCTGGATGGTGGCTGGCACAACTATGACCCTGCCAGGGATTCGGCTCTGGAGGATGGCCTGGGGCGGTTGGGAATTCCTCTGGAGAGGGAACCTGTTGTGGGCGACGATGGCGCAGTCCGGTTTGTGATTCTGGCCTCGATTGATGAGTGGGCCAGGAAGCGGCAAGGGAGCAGACGGTTCCGGGAGGGGCGGGAGGCGGTTTTCGCTCGAGTAAACCGCCAGTTCGCCAAGATCAGGCTGCTGGGCAGCGAAGCCTAGTGCCCCCAAGGGATCGGGTGGCAAAGCCGATGGTCCAGGAGTAATATACAAGAGCGGGTGAATTGAATGCACTAGCTATGAGCCAAGAGGGGTTGGCTTGCTTTGCAAGGTAATAGGCCCTTTGCCCTGGGTGGCGGTTGAAATGGACATGTTCGAACATCACAGAAAACGGCAGTTGAAGCAGGAAGCGCCGCTGGCAGCGCGCATGCGGCCCAGGAACTTTGAGGAGTTCATGGGTCAGGAGCATCTGGTGGGGGAGGGGCGGATCCTGAGGAAGAGCATTGAGGCAGATCAGTTGCCTTCCATCATATTCTGGGGGCCGCCGGGGAGTGGCAAGACAACCTTGGCTTACATCATCGCCAGCATCACCAAGTCCCACTTCAGCCCCATATCGGCGGTGAGCGCCGGGGTGGCTGACTTGCGGCGTCTGGTGGAAGAGGCAAAGGAAAGACGGGGGATGCATCAGCAGCGTACCATCCTGTTCATTGATGAGATACACCGCTTTAACAAGGCTCAACAGGATTCTATTCTGCCCTTTGTGGAAGACGGAACCGTTACCCTTATTGGCGCTACCACCGAGAACCCCTCCTTCGAGGTTATCTCGCCTCTCCTCTCTCGCTGCCGGGTATTTACTCTCAAGACACTAACTGATGACCAGATTCGCCTCATTATTCAACGAGCCTTGGCGGATGAGGAGAGGGGACTGGGGAAGCTGAACGCTGAACTGGATACCGATGCCCTGGAGCACCTGGTAGCCATGTCGAGCGGAGATGCGCGGATAGCTTTGAACGCCCTGGAGATGGCTGCCTTCACCACCCCGCCCGATAGCGAAGGAAGGAGAAAGATTTCTCTTCCCACCATAGAGGACGCTTTTCAGCACCGTGCTCTGCTGTATGACAAAGCTGGCGAGGAACACTACAACCTGATCTCTGCTTTGCATAAATCCATTAGAGGGTCTGATCCGGATGCTGCCATTTACTGGCTAGGCCGCATGCTGGAGGCGGGGGAGGATCCCTTGTACATCGCGCGGCGGCTGGTGCGCGCTGCCTCGGAGGATGTAGGTATGGCGGACCCTCAAGCCCTAGCTGTTGCCGTGGCCGCTCAGCAGGCGGTTCACTTCATTGGTATGCCCGAGGGTGATCTGGCTTTGGCCGAAGCAGCCGTTTATCTGGCGACCGCACCGAAGAGCAATTCCCTGTACCGGGCTTATTCTCAAGTGCGGGAAGACGTGAGGCAGACTGGCGAGCAGCCGGTACCCTTGCACTTGCGAAACCCGGTGACTTCTTTGATGCGTCAGGAAGGCTACGGCAAGGAATATAAGTATGCCCATGATTACCCTGAACACTTTGTGGAGCAGCAGAACATGCCCGATAAGCTCCGAGACAGACGCTATTACACGCCCAGTGACCAGGGCTATGAGAAGGAGGTCAAGGCCAGGATTAGGGAGTGGTGGAAAGGCCAGAAGTAAGGCAGGAGCACGTAAAGTTCCCTGGAGCGGGCATTGAGCTTGAGGGCGTACTGCATCTGCCACGGGCGGATCGTCCTTTGCCGGTAGTGGCGGTGTGCCATCCCCATCCGCTTTACGGCGGCGATATGCACAATAATGTCGTCCTGGCCGTGTGTCATGCGCTTGGCCGAGCATCAATGGCCGCCTTTCGTTTCAACTTCCGTGGCGTGGGCAGGAGCGGGGGTGTTTATGATAACGGGGTTGGAGAGCAGACAGACCTGGTTGCTGCTCTTGCCTTCCTGGAATCGGCAAGCGGGGTTGATCCCAGCGGGATAGGTCTAGCTGGTTATTCCTTTTCGACTGGGATAGCTCTCCGTGTAGCTCTGGGGCACGAAAGGGTCAGGGCTTTGGCGCTCATCTCCCCTTTCTTAGCAGCTTCGGACTGGGAGCAACTGAGAAGTTACCGGGTGCCAAAGCTATTCCTCTGCGGTAGCCATGATGATTTTGTCTCCCCGGAAGAGGTGAAGCGGTTGTCTGGTGGCCTGCCTGAGCCAAATCGGTGTGAGATTATCCAGGGAGCGGACCACTTCTGGTGGGGCTATGAGGGAGAAATTGCCGAAAGAGTGGCAGCCTTCTTTCAGGCTGCCTTCTCCGTTTAGGGGGCTTTCATGCTGACGGAGAGATTGCAGTAAGAGAAGGAAAGGAGCTGGATGGCAGGACAGACTGGGATGACCGATGGTGGGCGGAAGGCCTCTGGTCGAGCATTGCGCTGCCTCTTTAGTCCCATAAGGATTGGCAAACTTGAATTGAAAAACAGGATAATCATGCCACCCATGATAGAGCGGCTAGCTGTGGATGGCATGGTCAGTGAGGCTGTGAAGGATTTCTATGCCGCTCGTGCCAGGGGTGGCGTGGCTTTGATAGTCTTGACCCCTGGGATCATTGATGAGAGCATGGCATCATCCATTCAGCTAGGGATTTACGAGGACCGCTTTATCCCAAGGCTGAAGGAGTTAACTGACCTTGTACATGCCAACGGTGCTGCTATAGGCATCGAACTGATGCATCTTGGCAGGCAGGGTGGCGAGATTAAGGGCTACCGCCCAGTGGCACCCTCGCCTATTCCCTGGGCACCGCACGAGGAGGTACCCAGGGAGTTGACCCTGGCTGAAATTGAGGACCTGGTAGAGAAGTTTGCCGACGGGGCTCGGAGGGCAAGGGATGCCGGCTTTGACTTGGTGGAGCTTCATGCCTGCCATGGTTATCTGCTGAGTGGCTTTCTTTCCCCTCATACGAACCTTCGCCAGGATAAGTACGGCGGCGATGTAGAACGAAGGGCCAGATTCGTGGTGGAGATTGTACAGCGCATCAAGGAGAAGGTGGGGAGCGACTTCCCGGTGAGCTGCCGCATAAATGGCGCTGACCATGTACCCGGCGGGGTGACGTTGGAGATGGCCTGCGAAACAGCCCGTCTACTCGGGGATGCAGGTGCTGATGTCATTGGCGTCTCATCTGGGGCCTATGGGTCTTATCCCGTTATTGTCCCGCCGTATGACCAGCCACACGGCTGCAACGTCCCTCTGGCAGAGAGGGTGAAGAAAACCGTTGGCGTGCCGGTGGCAGTTGCCGGTCGACTTGATGACCCATGGGTAGCTGATGAGGTGCTCACGTCAGGGAAGGCTGATTTGATAGCCATGGCCAGGGGACTGCTGGCTGATCCTGACCTGCCCAACAAGGCCTTAAAGGGAGAGTTTAGCGACATCAGGAAGTGCATTGCCTGCAACGTTTGCATCGACTCAGATCCAACCGAACCGATTACCTGCACCGTCAATCCTGAAGCAGGAAGGGAAAGGGAAATGCAGATCGTGCCTGCACCTGTGCAAAAAAGGGTGATGGTGATTGGTGGTGGGCTGGCGGGCCTGGAGGCAGCCAGGGTTGCGGCCCTGAGAGGCCATCAGGTGAGTTTATATGAGGAGGACGAAGAGCTTGGGGGGCAATGGGTACTAGCTGCCGCCCCACCCCACAAGGAAGACCACAGGAAATTCCTGAACTACCTGTGCTGGCAGCTTGAGAAACTGGGGGTGGAACAGAAACTGGGCAAGAGGGCTACTGCGGCCACAGCGGAAGAGCTTCAGCCTGATGCGGTGATTGTGGCCACCGGGGCAGTGCCTCTGGTGCCCCCGATCACTGGTGTGGGGTGGGAGGGGGTAATCACTGCCTGGGATGTGTTGCGAGGACATGGAGTTGGTCAGCGGGTGCTGGTCATAGGAGGGGGCATGACAGGCCTGGAGATAGCCGAATTTCTGGCCCAGCAGGGTAAGGAGGTCGTAGTGGTGGAGCAACTGAAGCGGGTTGGGGCTGACATGGG
>JBGOXA010000052.1:0-8198 GCA_041478915.1 Dehalococcoidia bacterium | reverse complement strand
TACCTGTTGTAGCAGCTCCAGTTATCTCGGATAAACAAAAAGCGACCGTTGCCGTCGAGAGTAGAATTAACAATAGGGCTAGGAGCGCACGCCTCATTTCGCTACCTCCTCTGCTTAGCTATCACGGTATTAGTCCAAAGTTGATAATCAACTCACGGCCCTGGTTTTCAAGTCCTGACACTATCTGGTCACCACCCGACGGATCGCATAGCACAAATCCATTACCAGCCGTGAACCTCGGTAGACAAAGGGCGATGATTATATCCTAAGTGATACCGGAAATCCAGGACATATGTACTACTAAACGATGAGTTTGTCAAGCCCTCTGGCTCTACGTTTTCCCATCTCCTGGAAGGCGATTCCCCAACCTCGCCATTCCTTTCTAGGCACCTAGCTTGCCCCTACGTTGAAGCTCATCGGCCACCTTTCCCAGGCCCAGATCCTCTAGCGTGCTTCTGGTAGGCCAACCAGTACCATTATCCCAGCCCTCCAGCTCATAGTACTTCGTCTTCCATTCCTCGAACCTGTCCTTATCCAGTGCTCTGCCAGCTACGTTGGCATATCGCCACTGCCCGTCCTCATAGACTGGGAAATGGTTAACCCTGGTGGATGGCATTTGGTACACGTAGGGGGCAAATATTTCCATGTCCCGGTGCCTTCCCTGCAATACCCATATAGCCCTATCCAGGTTCCAGATCCTTCTGCCGATTTCCATGCCATCAACAAAGCTTATGCTCTTCCCGGTAACTGCATTGAAGAACCTGGCTTCTCCGTCCGGGGTATACCCTGAGAAATCAGGCGCATTGGCATTAAAGAAATTCGGCCACAGCAAATCGCAGTAGCCGACCGAGTCCTTCCAGAACCTGGCGTAGCGCCTACCCCAGGCAATCGTCTTGGCCCTACTGGCAGAGTAGAGGCCTGCATCGCTGTAGTCAAACATGAAGGGGTCACCCTGGAAGGGCAACACCTTCTTAGACAGAATATCCACCAGCCTCTCCGCCGGGATGGCAGGCTCGGCCTTGCTTATCGAGGCCACTCGGGGAAGGCAATGGGTAGGTATGTCGAAGCTGTGATCATTGGAGTCTCTATCCCCCAATACAGTCGGATACTCCTGATCAACCCCTGCCCTGGGGTCATTGTGCTCCGAGTATCCCCAATGGGGGTAGGGCAAAAGCCCGGTTTCCGTGTCGTCCTTGAACCGGCCCCATCTCACTGCAGCTCTGGCCAATCCCTCGGCCAGATCGTTACCTATGCCTTGCCTATAAGCTATCATGGTCAGGAAGGCTTTCTTGTACTCCTCCGTCCCCCATTTGTCGAACGGCAGGTCGCAGTTAATCGCCTTGCCCGGACCAATGAAATCCATTAAAGAGAGGAAATAGAAATAGACATCGGCAAAAAACACGTCATAGACATTGATGCCATAGTCGTTGACCAGGTCAGTTGTCCGATAGCGAGCCTTGGCCAAGCCATGGATGTCGGTGGGCTCTGCCAATCCGCCAGCCCATTCATCCGGGGTCATCCAGGTCGGCTGCGTTCCTGGCGGGATGATGCCGAGATATGGCCAGTTAGTGGTAAAACAGTGGGCCTCATTGGCCAGACCGCTGGCCATCCTCCTGCTGCAGGCTACCGGGCAACCCTGGCACCCCTTCGGCCGGCACGGTTCCCAGATCGGCGCAATTGGGACAGCTCCGGGTGACTGATTGATGACCCAGTAGTCGGTGAAATTGACAATCGGGGCCTCATTCTTGGGATCATCCACATTGAACTGGAAATTGGCCTTATGCCAGAGCCAGGCCGCCATCAAGGCCTTGGGGTCGGCCACTTTTATACCGCCTGTCCCTCTTATGCTGATGGCCTTCAGATTCTTGGCTCCCCACGCGCCCCCAAACCCACCCTGTCCAGCCGCAAAGCCCCCATCATGCATCACAGTGCCTATTCTACTCAGATGCTCGCCTGCCTGGCCAATACAGAGGACGGCCGGTTTTTGTGTGGTGTAGGCATCTCCCACTGCTTGCCAGTCGTTAAGTCGGTTGCCAGTCACCCTGCCCCAGATTTCCTCCTGTGTCTTTCTCGTACCTAAGCCCCACAACCCCCGGGCATCTTCAATGGTCACCTGGTCATTGACTACGTTGACCCACACTGGCGTATCCGCTCTGCCTTCAATCACGATGCCATCCCAACCGGCATACTTTAGCTGAGGAGCGAACCGGCCGCCAAAGCTGCTCCTGGTAAACCATTCAATCGGATAACCCTGTGGCCCGATCCCCTGCATCTCGCACCTCCCCGAACCGGGAGCTAGCGTCCCTGCTATGGGACTGGCCATTATGGTGATCACATTCCGCGGGTCAAAGCCAGAGATCGCCTTATCCCGACACAGATCCCAGAAGATGGCCGACCCCACCCCGTGCCCCCCAACCCATCCTTCATACTGGGCAGTATCTATGGTGCTCACCGATCTGTTGCTCAGGTTCAGCCTCAGAATCTTGCCTGCGTATCCGCAGTTCATCGCTCTACCTCTGGCTTCCTTTGCCCCTTAATCTGTAGGGAAACCGAGCCATCCCCAGTGTTCATTTCTCAAGTTCACCTCGTATCCTGTGTCTCCCTCTTGCTCGGGTACCTCGTTGACCAGCCCTATTGCCCTCATGGGACATATCTCGACACAAGCCTGCTTGCCATAAGGGCCACCTTTCTTGGTCCAGTACGGTGCCCCGGCACAGAGGTCACACTTGACGGCGACATCCTTCTCGTGATGCCATATCATCCTGCTTGGCACATACGGGCAGGCATCAATGCACACCTGGCAGCCATCACACAGGGATTCGTTTACGGTTCTTACATTTCCCTTTGCGGCATCAACGTGCAGCGCACCGCTTGGGCAAGCTTCAACACATTTCGGGCTCACACATTGCCGGCATATGGCCAGAACTATGTCTTCAGGAAAACATCCCCAGGGGTTCTGTACTATTTGTATCCTGGACAAAGACAGGTCCGTTTTCCCCTCGTGCACCAGAGAGCAGGCAAGCATACAGGACATGCAACCACTGCACTTCTTTCTGTCAACCACGAGGTACCCTTCTGACAATGGGGCTGTGAACGGTTTCTTCTCGGCAGCTCCTACCTCAGCTATTCTTCATCCCTCTTTTGCTGGCTTTATACCTGGTCTTCCCTCTTTTGGATTCTTTCTTCCTGACTTATATTGCGTTGCCTCTGCGGTTTTCCCTTTGACCCTCTAATCTGAAACCCGAAGGGCAAAGTCCCACAGGCAAAGCCCGTGGGTATCTAATCTGGGTGAAATCGCAGCCGGGACAGGGCTCCACCCTCTTCTTCACGTTGCCTCTGCGACAACCGATAAAGTAGTTACCATTTGTCCCAGAGTACACGGGCAAACCGAGGTGTCGCTACTCCTTTATGCCGCCGCCTCAAGTGCCTTTATATTGACTTTCAAGCTTTCGATTTCACCTACGTCCTTCAAGGTTGATACCAAGCCAGTGACCGTGTTGGCAATGATGTCGTTGGGGAAAGGCGTGATGGGAAGCTCATCCCCATTGACGACTACCCTGACACGGCCTTGCTCCAGGTAAAGCTCTAGGCTGTGTAGATCTTCGGCCCCTTTCAACGAACGAACCGCACCGGCCACTGTCCGCGCCAGAAACTCTTCAACGAAGGGGTTAAGGTCGATGGATATATTGTTGACCCAGAGCTTTGCTTTGAAGCTTTCCTTCATTTCACGTCTCTCGGGATTCCTATTTCCCCATCTGGCACAAGGCAGACCGTGGACGACTAATATCTCTCTACTAGAACCCTATCCCCTTCCAGCTTAGTATCGGATGTAGCAATGGCCGGGGCTACCTAACAACCTCAGGCTGGTGGCATCACAGCTTCAAGTGATCAACCACTTCTATTGTTCTTCCTGCGTCTTCAACAGCGCTTTTCCCAGGGATGAACCTATTATTCAAGAAAAGCGCATTTACAGCAAAAAACTGTGCCAGTTCGGTAACAGCCTATTCAAGGAAATAGGCTTTACAAATCCTCAAATAAAGTAGTAAAGGTATCGTGGTGGTTTTCTTCTTGCTGTAATATCTCTCGGAAAAGCCGATTGGTTGTTTCATCGGCTTCTTTGCGTGCCATCTCCACAATCTGCTTGTACAGCTTTATGGCGTTTTCCTCATCCTCGATGTCCCGCTGTATCATTTCCTTAAGTGTAGTGCCTACAAAAATGGGGCTGGGCTTGGTGGTTGGTATCCCGCCAAGGTAGAACAACCTTTCTGCAAGGGCTTCAGCGTGCTTCATCTCAGCTATTGCTATGGACTTTAGTTCGCTTTGCACAGCGAAGCCTTTCACTCCGCTCCACTGGACATGTTGCCACATGTACTGGATTGCCACCTGCAACTCCCTGGCGATTGCTTGATTCAACTGGTCAAGTAATGCTCCCGATACCTTTGTCGCCGCAGCTTTCTTTTCTGCCATGACTTTCTCCCTCCTTAATAGTTTTCGGGCAGCCTATATTAGGCTAGTAAACTCCGCACACTGCTTGCCCATTTGCCTTTCCACACAGGAGATGACTTTGTTACTGGCAATTGCCAGCCGTTACTTTTGAGCTGCCTTGGCTTTAGCTTTCCTCTGCTTCATTGGCTTGCGACAGCAAATTATGTCACACACATCTACACACCCACAGACTTCATCTACTGATATGGCCAACCCACATACATTGCACACATATGAGTCACCTTCGATATTTTCTTCTTTGCTCCGGCTCCCTTTTCTGGTGCCCCTTTTTTCTCTGCCATCTCCTTTCCTCCTGCCGTCACAGATAATACGCCCTTTTCTTTTGCCATGTCAATCACTATTGATGTTGTACACTGTGTCAGAATACAGGGGTCAAATGGGTGATATCTTGTGAGCCTGTCCCATAAACCTCTCATCTGAGGCTGACATAACACGTGATCCAGCTTGGAAGAACAAGTTTGTGAGCTAAGCTCTTGTATGTTGTGTAAGAGTGAACTGACGTAAGATGGCTCCGAGAAAAATAGAAGGGGCACAAGCCAAAAGGATGACCTACGCCGTGAGACGGCCTCTGTGCGATACGCTGAGGCTATCGTTGGCATTCTCCAGGAAACCCGGCGGGCCTCTCCTGGAAGTACCTTCGCTGAAAGTAGAGGGCCAAGTTTACTAGATTGATCAGTACCGTTACCTCAACCAGGGGGCCGATAACGGCGGCGAAGGCCTGGCCCGAGGCAACGCCGAATACCGCTATAGTTACTGCAATCGCCAGCTCAAAGTTATTGCTCGCGGCAGTGAAGGCAATGGTGGCCGTTTTGGCGTAGTCGGCCCCGATCCTCTTGCCCATATAGAAGGACACCAGAAACACCAGGGTCACGTTGTGTAATTACAAGCCAAAAGCGGCCCGAATCCTTGGAGTCACTATGGGCACTGAATCACGCCTTGTGACCACAAGCAGCCGCCGCAGGTAGGAAAAACGTTGCCCTCACAGTCCTCCTCATTTTTCTCGGCAAGCTCACAGCCACCGCAAAGCACACATGGTGGAAAGTCAAAGGTTTGCAGGCGTTCGCGGAAGGCAATATGTTCCGGTGTATTCCACAGATCAGCCAAACTGTTTTCTGTCACGTTGCCAATCGTCCAGCGCCGGGAGAAACGCTCACGGCCGAGGGGAAAGCTGACGTGACTGTGCAACAACGGCAAACATGGACTGAGGCTACCATCCCAACCGACTGCCCCAGCCCCACTTTCGATGAACGGGCAGTGATCCTTTGCGCTTTGTGGATTGCTGCCAGCCCAGGTCATGTTCATCCGGCGCATTGCTTGGCTGAGTGGATCGCTCGTGATCTCGCTCTCGTTTATTCTGGGTAGACTCAGATGCGGATAGGGGTTGTACGCTAGCGCGCCAGAGTACAGCGTCTCGTCGCTCATCTCCTCGGTGTAAGGCAAAACGTTCGTCACAATGAATCGCTTCACCCCCAATTGCCGTCCGAGATTCAGTACCGCTGGCAAATCGGCAATATTGCGTTTCATCGCCACGAATTCAATACCCAGTTGGGCGTTGAACTTAGGCATCCAGCCACAACAACCACCGCGCACCTCAGCGTTGATAGCGTCACGAAAGTGGGCGATATTCTCAATTACTTGAGGTAGCGCCGCACCCAGGCGGATATCAGCATAACTCTCCGGCGTTGCCCCATCAAGCGAAACCCACAGCATGTCAATCCCGGCCGCGAGTAATTCTCGCGAGAGATCTGCGGTAAGCAGAGTTCCATTGGTGATTATTTCCACCCGCGCGCCAAGCTCTTTTGACCGAGCCACCATCTCGGCAATCCTGGGATGATAGAGGGGCTCTCCAAGGCCGCCGAAGAAGACCGTAGGCGGGGGTGAAAAAGCGCTTAGCCCTTCGATCACACGATCAAAGGCCGTGTCAGACATCTTCCCCAGGGGTTCTTCCCAAACGTTGCGGATGCACGTGCGGCAGTTCAGATTACACTGGTTGGTTGGCTCTATGTACAACTTGGCGAGATGTGCCGGACGGAGCAAATTGAAGCTATTCGCACCCTCATTAACAAGAACACGGGCACCTGGTCTTATCCCATAGCGGGTTGCCAATTCGGGTGGGAGTACCAGGCGCCCGTCCCCGTCTACTTGCGCGTAAAGCGGCTTAGAGGGTTTCACTTTGTGCGCCCTTTCTTTCGCTATTTCCCCGTCTGCTGCCGGAAGCACCGGACATTAGCCTCTCTATTCTCTTCACATTCCCTGTAACCATGGCAGCACTCAGCCCGCCTAGTCTCTTTCCCTTCCATGAAGGAGAAACCAGCGGACTGTCCAAACCTGAGTCTCCCACGACCCTCAGGCGCGCCTCACGTCAGTCTCTGCCATTCGAGTCCGAGGTAAGAACCGTCGCCGCTCCCGGCTGAAAGTACCTTCGCTGAAAGTAGAGAGCCACACTTACCAGACTGATCAGAACCGGAACCTCCACCAGTGGGCCGATCACCGCAGCGAAGGCTTGCCCTGAATTTATGCCAAAAACAGCAATACACACAGCTATCGCAAGCTCAAAGTTATTGCCGGAGGCATGGAAGGCAATGGCCGCTACCTTGGGATAGTCGTTACTGATCTTCTTCCCCAAGTAGAACGATACGAGGAACATAAATACAAAATAGAGCAGTAGAGGGATGGCGATGAGCACTACATCCAGAGGCAACTGAACAATGGTTTCGCCCTTAAGCGAGAACATGACTATAATGGTGAACAGCAGCGCTACCAGTGTGATGGGGCTTATCTTGGGGATGAACTTCGACTCATACCATGGCCGCCCCCTTGCTCTGATAAGGACAAAGCGTGTAATCATGCCCCCAAAGAAAGGGATGCCAAGATAAATGAACACGCTTTCAGCAATCTGGCGCATAGTGATCTCTACCTCTGTGCCTTCCAGGCCAAAATGGGGGGGCAACAGCGTCACGAAAATATACGCGTATACCGAGTAGAAGACTATCTGGAAGACGGAGTTAAAAGCTACCAGCCCGGCGGAATACTCATTATCTGCTCCGGCTAGATCACACCACACAATAACCATGGCGATACAGCGGGCCAGGCCGATCATGATCAGGCCTATCATGTATTCGGGATACGGCCACAGGAAGCCCAGGAAGGCGATTGCCAGGAAGAACATGAGCACGGGTCCGATGACCCAGTTCTGTATTAGGGAAAGACCCAGCACGCGCCAGTCGCGGAACACCCGTCCCAAGTCCTCGTATCTGACCTTGGCCAAGGGTGGGTACATCATCAGGATAAGCCCTATCGAGATAGGGATAGAAGTAGTGCCCACTGAGAAGTAGTTAATGACGTTGGCAACGCTGGGGACAAAATAACCCAAGCCGACCCCAAATCCCATGGCCAGGAATATCCACAGTGTCAGAAAGCGGTCCAATACTGAAAGCTGGCGAAGGACGCCTGTCGGTGGCGAACCGCTCATGGAGCCCTCCTGGCATCGGACACGGGTGCCACGGCGGTGGCTAATGTGGATAATTTCCCTTCCTCTTCTGGCTGCATTCTTGCCGCTTTCATCTGTCTGCCTGCTACCAGCCCAAGGTAGCCCGCTTTACTCTGTTGGCAACTGGTGCAGTGTCATCGTAATAACCATACAGTATGTCATGTCATTCCGTGCTTGACACGGAATCCACCGTACATACCTT
>JBGOXA010000268.1:0-3102 GCA_041478915.1 Dehalococcoidia bacterium | reverse complement strand
GAGGGGGTCACCGTGTGGACGGCCGCCAGCGAGGTGAAAGAGGAACACCAGCAAAGAGTTCGCTCCCTCCTAAGCGCGCTGGGAAGGCAAATATACGTCTCGGACGAAAAGTACATTGACATGGCCACCGCAGTGAGCGGAAGCGGTCCAGCATACATTTTCCTGATCATAGAATCGCTCATCGATGCCTCGGTACACATCGGCCTACCCCGGGGGCTGGCTCAGGATCTGGTGCTGGAAACGATCTCAGGAGCAGTCCACCTGGTCCAGAAGTCGGCTAAACATCCTGCTGAGCTGCGAAATCTGGTCACTTCACCCGGTGGAACGACCGCCGAGGGCTTGCTTCAACTGGAGGAGGGTGGCCTACGAGCCCTTCTAGCTCAGGCCATCATTGCCGGGTATAAGAAGGCGAAGATGTTAAATCAAGAGTAGAGGATGGAATATCTTGTCCACGCCATTGGTATTTTGTGCAATGTGTTCCTATGGACTATCGTCCTTCGATCTGTGCTATCATGGTTCAGCATTCGGCCTGACAATCCCCTTCACCCGATATTGGTTGCCCTCGACCTGATTACTGAACCTCTCCTTAGACCACTGCGGAGTGTCATCCCCAGAGCAGGCATGTTTGACATTACGCCTCTGGTAGCCATCTTCCTGCTTTATCTGGTTAGTCGGCTGATATATCTTCTGCCGACTTAAGAAACCATTTATTATTGTTCCTACGTGTACATACCCTGAACAGCAGGGCAGATGCCCTGCAACCCTGGCTATGGCGGCAACTACCGAGACACAGGAAAGGAAAAGCCATGAAGCCCAAGGCAATTCCAGCTATCGCTAGGGGGATCCCCCTAAGGGCATTCATCCGAGGCAGCAAAGGATTTCGCTCTGAACCCAGCCTCGGATTCTCGCCCGGCCTTGGCGCAAGGCAGCTACCAACAGATCAGGGAAAGAGGGTGGCAACTGCTTTCCACATAACCAGCCCAGTCCTTAAGTAATCGCAGGAGTCTTCCCCGGGTTCTGCTTTTGCCACTTTTGCAGCAATTGCTCGCGTGTCTCTTTATATTTTGGGTCAGGCACACAGGAGTCCACAGGACAAAGTTCAACACACTTGGCTGATTCATACCAGCCTACGCACTCGGTGCACTTATCCGGATCAATTACGTAGATGGTATCGCCTTCCTTAATAGCCTGGTTCTTACACTCTGGTTCACAAGCTCCGCAATTGATACATTCCTCAGTGATCTTATATGCCATCTAACGCACCTCCTTACCTTATCTTCTTTTAGCCCGAGGGGAGAGCTTCTTCTTTAGTGCCACGGCAACGCATTCGGGCACGAAAACGCTAACATTGCCACCTCCTTCGGCCACCTCTTTCAACAGGCTTGAACTAATAAACTGGTACTCTGCATTGGACATCAGGCAAAAAGTATCTATTTCTGGGTTCAGCCGCCGGTTCATCAGTGCCATGTCAAACTCACGCTCAAAGTCAGACCCCATGCGTAAGCCTCGCACAATGAATTTCGCTCCTATCTCCTTGACAAAGTCAATAGTCAGGCAACTGTACGCCCTGACGCTAACATTAGGCAGATGGGCTACCGCCTCCTTCAGCATCTCCATCCTCTCCTGAGTTGTAAAGAGGAGATTCTTGGAAGGGGTATCAAAAACGCCCACAACTAGATGATCAAAAAGGGCGGCGGCTCTGGTAGCTATGTCTACGTGCCCCCTGGTTACCGGGTCAAAGCTGCCGGGGTAAAGTGCTATCCTCAATTGTTGGCCTCCTGTCGATAGAATGAAAGGCAAGTATCACCATAGTGCCGAACCTTAGATAGGTGAAACCGCCCTATGTCTGGGGATAGTGTTTGGTGGGAAGACCATTGCACTATTACAGTGGAACCTGCCCCAACGAGATGAGAAGCAAGCAAATTCCTGAGAGTGTCAACGAAGGATACATCAGAATAAGGAGGGTCCAGCATCACTACGTTATAGACTTCATGAAGTATAGACAACGCTTTATTCACGCTACAGCAGTAGACTTTGGCCCGTGATGCGAACCCGGTAAGCTCTAGATTCTCCTTGATTACGGCGCAGCACCGGGCATTGCTTTCCACGAAGTCCACCCAGCTAGCGCCTCTGCTAAGGGCTTCGATACCGAGAGCACCGCTGCCAGCGTAGAGATCAAGGGCCTGCCACCTGTCGCCAAACATTGGTTGCAAAATAGAAAATATGGCCCCGCGCACTAGTTCGGTCGTAGGACGTACGGAGCCCTGCGGTGATTTCAGTCTTCTGCCCTTCGCGCTACCAGCAATAACCCTCATCCCCAGTCTAAGATTATAACCAGAATCTGCTTGTAGTCAAGTAATCTGGTCTAGCAGCCTGTGTGAGTAAGATGGCTTTGATAGGTCTGCGGACAGTGCAGCCGCGCAGAAATGTCAGGCTGAGGTATCGTTTTGGCCCGCCATGGCCTATGCTGAATTTCTCATCACCTTGTCAGCCATTCGTCCTAACCCCGACTGCCCTCGTTACTCCCTAGCTAACACTTCGGTGTCGAGTTGCTACGAAAGGTTAGGGAGCCGGGGATCGCAGGTTGTTGTGTGCAGGCTATGCCTCCACGGACAGGAGGATGATCACAGCTTTCGTGAGTGACTTGGGTCAAAGGATGGTGGCAGGCCAACGAAAAAGGAAACACAGAGGCTTGCACTACGCTTTCATCGGAGGGCGTATCGTTGGGCGGAACCACATGCAAGATCCCGATTCAGCAGAGAATGAGGGTCCGAGAACAGAACGCTAGGAGATCGAAAGGACTATAATAGAACCGGCAGGGAGCAGAACAACGGCCTCGGGTGTCCATTATTTTCACGGCCGGGCTGCCCGATTTCGGTAGACGACATGCAGATTTCAATAGGATGCGATGCTTCCCGGTGACAAGCTGATCAGCCGGTACTTCAGTGTGGATGATATCAATGAAGCAATTCAGGCTGCGGAAAGAGAGGAAGTGATTCGGAGCGTGATTTGTTTCTGGCTCCAGAAGCTGGCAGACATGAGGTATAAGGATTCTGTAAAGGAGGTAGATGGCTGATGCCACGTTTGATGCGGTAATAATTG
>JBGOXA010000019.1:0-12435 GCA_041478915.1 Dehalococcoidia bacterium | reverse complement strand
AGTACCAGATGTCCTCACCCGAACTGGAATCGCTAGTAGGAGAGTATATTGATGAGGGCATAGAGTTCTTCGTTTTCGACCTGATAGAGCTGACCCCTGACCAACGGAGTGTGGAGCCTATCGTCTATCGGTTTCAGAGCGATAAACTCTACTACCCTTTGAAAATCTCCTCCATCGTCTCCGGGGCGACAGAGATAACTCTATTGCTGGTGACACACGATCGGTTGGCAGACTTCAGCCAGTTGCCCAAGAGCGAGTTTGGGGGGCACGAGTACGGGCTTGCGATTCCCACAACCAGCGTTGGCACAAGTGATGAGCGTCAGCCGATTCAATTCGAGTTGTGGAAAGGCGAATTGAAATCGATCGACCATCGACTGGCAGAACTGCTCGGTGGACATGCCTGGCTGACTGCTGCGGTGTCTGCTGTCGGTATCGATGAAAATGGTCTCAGTTGGAGAGAAAGGGCAATCGGTGTTCCCACGGCCTACCTGGACAAAGACATGAAGATCACAAAAGCCGCCTTCGTTGAGGACATTGGCGACGAACCGTCTGGGGACGGTCTTCCCGTGTGGGCATGGGTACTGACAGGCATAGGTGGAGCCATGCTCGCTTTCATCGTGGGCATGTTCATTTACCGGGAGCTATGGGGCCATCGCCACCGATCGCCTGCCTGAGGCCGCTAAGTGCAGCTCTGATGTTCAGGACGAAATACATATGAACACTCACCATAGGTGAGTAGCTGGATCCGCTCCCGTTCCTTCACTCATCGGCAGACCACAACCCCAGACTAGGAAGCCTCTTCCGAAGGGTTCTTCTGTTTCAGCTCAATCAGGACTTCCTCTACCCTAAACGGGGTCATCCTGGGGTGAATATCCTCGCCAATTACCACCACGGGAGCCATGACACAACAGCCAACGCAGGCCACCCGGTCAAGGCTGACTTCGCCGTCAGAGGTAATCTCCCCTACCCGAATTCCCACTTCCCTCTCGAAGGCCTCCAGGACACGCTTCCCACCTCTCATATGACAGGCGGTCCCCAAACACACCCTGACTGGGTGCCTTCCTATGGGGGCAAAGCGAAACTCGTTGTAAAAGGTGGCCGTACCATAGACAGAACTAGCCGGGACCTGTAAGAAATTGGCGATTTCCAGCATCGCCTCCCGGGGCAGATAGCCGAACTTCTGTTGCACTTCCTGGAGAATGGGAATCAACTCCACCCTCTTTCGTCTATGATGGGCCATGATTGGCCGCAGTTTGTCTATAAGTTCTTTAGAGGTGAGCCTTTTCATACCCTCCTGCAGATCTCGGGCGGGTCTTTTGTAGTCTGTCTAATATATCTGAGCATATGGTTAACGCAGGCAATGGTAAGCTCTGCCAGATCTTCGCCGCGGACGTCTCTTATTTTCTGCCCAGAATAGAGGACTCTAAGGTTACTGGGGAACTCTGCGTCGGCCCGATTATACATGAGGAGGATGTCAACTCCCGGGAAGATCTCCTTCCTTATCGCCCAGTCCTCGCCCACTCCGAGAGAGATTACCTCGCCTCCTATGTACTCAGCCAGGCTGGGAACATTGTCCACACAGCTTAAGGGCTCTTTTCTCCGCTCCATCTCGCGCTTGAGGAAACCATCGTGGGTGCCCATAGGCCCCTCAATCTCCTTCAAGGTCAACAGCTTCTTATCTTTGAGACTCACTTGTCAACCTCTATTCTAGAGCCCAACCTTACTGGCCAGCTCCCTTACTCCGATGCGGAGTGGAGAATCCAGCAGAAGCTGCGTAACCGGCAAACCCTTCACCTCCAGATCAGCTATGCTTGGATCCTGGGGTATGGTCGCCACCAGTTCAAAACCGTGACTATCTATTGCTTTGACTATCTCAGGAGGTAATCCATTGGGAGAGCGGTTAACCACCAGACAAATCTTACCGACCTGGGTTCTCAACTCCTTTATCAGTCCTTTCATGGCCGCAGCGGTGTTGATACCTCTTTGGGTGACGTCGGACATGATAACCAGTATATCTATGTCTCTGGTTGTCTGGCGACTGATATGCTCCATCCCGGCCTCACTGTCGATGATGACATAACTATAGTTTTGACCAAGCCGATCGACGGAAAGGCGTAGCATATTATTGGCGGCGCAGTAACATCCTGGTCCTTCAGGACGGCCCATAGCCAATAGATCGAACCCCTTTGATTCCACCAGAGCCGCCATTATCTTGTGATCCAGGTAGTCTTGTTTGGACATTGTGGGACTGATGGTGCCCCGTTTTATGTCCTCGGTCATGTTCTCTCGTATTCGACCCACCGTATCGCCCAGGGGCACACCGAGGGCCTGATTCAGATTGGTAGCAGGGTCGGCGTCAATAGCTAATACAACTCCTTTTTGAGAAAGGAGTTGTATTAGCAAAGCAGCAACAGTCGTCTTACCGGTTCCGCCTTTACCGGCAATGACAATGGTGGTAGGCACACCCTTTTCCTAGTTCTTCAGCTTAGCGGCGAAACCCGGCAGAAAACCGGGGATCTCGCTGGCCTCCCTCGGGCCAACAACGATCTCCCAACCGGGCAGGGCCTCTTCCAGCTCACCCCTAATTCTGGCTACCTTCCCTGGGATAACAAGCTTCCTCGTCTTGGTTTTCTCTGCTACCCCAGACCTCTTCACAAAGGGGGCAATAGAATCGCCATTGAACTTGCCCGCTGCCCAGGCAGTGAGGACGCCGAGACCCTCCGAATCTTTTACCAGCAGAAAGCTGGAAACCTTGCTTGACTCAATCTCCGCCGACACGATGAAATAGGTCAAAGCCCAGTTGGTAGTGATAAGAACTGGAGCATCCGGACCGGGTTGGCCCACTTCGTAGAGCTTTTCCTGCACGGAGAGAGGCATACGGGGGTCAGTATAGATGTTGAGACGCTGCATGAGGAGGGGACGTAGTGAAAACTCGTCGAAGTCAGAGAGGACGACAATAGCGGCGTATTTAATCATGAACACAGAAGTGGCCAGTATCTCTTTTGGCCCATCCTTCGCTATAAAACATGGGAACGCTATGGTTGGATACCCAAGGGGCCTGAAGCCCTGCTTTATACTGGCTCGCCGGATAAAAGTTTGATCCCTTATCCCTTCCATGAGATTCTTCGAACCCGGGTCAAGGACCAACTCATCAAGCTTCTCCGCCTTCAATCTGGTGGTCAGGGGAATGAGTCCCGCAATGCTCTCAGCACGAACCACTATGGGGGTAGGGCGTGCCTTGATCTTCGGGATCGCTTTTTCAATATTGTCCTTGGTTATCGGGTAAAGAAGGGGTCTTCTATCGGCGCATATGTCTCTGGCCGAAAAGAGCACATCCACGTCGTCACTCATCAGGATCATCCCCACATCCGTGCTCTGGTGAACCTTTTTGACCAAAGCCTCGAATTTGGCCTTATTCTCCGATTGAAACCGGAGCGCCAAAAGATCAGCTCTGATGGTCAGACCGACCACATCAAACCGGAGCTCCTTTATCTTCCTTATCTTCTCCTCTACCTTTGCATCACTGTCCGTGTCAGAGATAAGGAGAGCGACGCCAGTGGGGTGAAAATAGGTCTTCTCATGCCGATAAATCACCTCCTCATTCCCCACTTTCAAAGCATTGTCGCCAGAACCTATAGTAACCAGCTTGATAGCTGGGGCTAGAGCGTCCTCCAACTCCTCCTTTACCTGGGGAGAAAGGTAGGAACATTTGTCCAGTGTCGTCCCTCCTGAAGCCAACTTCATGGCGAAGGCGAAACAGGTGGGGAAACCGCATTCCTTACAGTTCTTCTTGCCTGATTCAGGGAGCTTCTTGACAACATCGGTTCCTTTAGCCGACATGATAAACCTCCTACTGTACTATCTGGTATCTCGTCAAACTATAACTATATAGGCAGTTCCACCTCACCTTTTATCCAGGGGTGTCCTACTTTTTCAAGGAATGCAACAAGCTCATCAGCAGTCTTGGCGTTCTCTTCAGTGGCTATCTTATCGTACACATCCGCGGGGATGACATCCTTGTATCTTTCTTTTATGTCCTTAGGCATCCAAACCAGTCTTCGAATTCCCCCGTCAGCCTGGAAGAACTTGGGAGATCTCAAAAGCTCCAGGGCCATGCCACAGGAACCTTCCACCTGCCTCCCCCCAGAGGTTACCCCAGCCATGCGGGAGAAAGGCGCTCCAATAACTGTAGGGCCAACGAAATCCCGGTGCACTAGGCCAAAAGCGTCAACTTCAGGAATATAGAAGAAAATGGCTTGGAAGCAGCCGCAGGAGGTGTGCGGGTGTTCAAAAGCGCTGTGAAGATAGACACGGTCGTACTCTCCCAGCGACCTTTCAGCCACTACCTTATTGAGTCCAGTGTATTCCCCCCTCACCGGATCCACCAGATCACCCTTTTCCACCTGGAATATGGGGCCCTCAGGGTCAAGCTTGTAGGCCGCCTTGCCATCAAACCAGTTTATGGCACCACAATTGGCGATTCTCTCTGGAGTGATGACGCAACAGTGAGTCGGAGCAAAGCTTTGACAGAGGACACAACCGTAAAAGACGTCCACATCCTCTTCTTTTAGACCTCTCACCCTCTCGTCCCTGGCCGTGTAGACTTTCAGGGCCTCAGCCAGCAACTCATCCACCTTCTTCTCATCCGTAACGAAGGTAATAGAGATCTTCTCGATCGTGGACAGCTCCGAGGTATAGAGGAAGATGAGTATCTGCCCGATCTCTTCCAAGGAATTGAGCCCCTTCTTGACTGAAGACTTGTTTAACCTTACCCAGATATCATTCCTCTGATTCATGTGATAGAGGCCTTCTATGTAGTTGGCGTACATATGCATCCGTCTCTCGATCACCGGCTCCATATCCTTCTCAAGCTGCTCGCCAGCAATGTCGATCAGGATAGCCAAGGGGTGACTGCTACCCTCTTGCATATCCTTTATATCAGGGCCAATGATCGTTACCTTCTCATGCTCGACCTCTTCCGGGCTTTTCAGCGTTACCAACTCGAACTTGCTTTTAATTTTCGGGCCGCCGAATTCAACGTACATGTCCTCTTTTCTGACTGTCTCGCCTTCGTACTGAGGCCCTATGTCAACATGAAAATCCATACCTACTTCTCCTCCTTCAAGCTAGATATTAGTTTTTCCAGAAATTCCTTCCACTGTGTATCCTTTCTGAAATTGGGAAGGGAGTAATCAGCATTAGGGTAGACGTACTTGCACAGCGTCATCGTTTTTAGGTGCGGGGCAAAATGCTTCAAGGTGGAAAGTCCCTGATTGCCAAGGTCAGTTCTAATCCCGAAGAAAACCACCAGGTCGTGATTCCCTTCCTTTCTTACCCCGTGCCATGCCACGTCCTTAAGATGGTTTATTATCTCCACCAAGTCGTACTCGCTGTCCGGCTTCGCCCCCAGTCCCACCATCTTGCCCTTGATGTGGGCGGTAGCGCAGGTCGGTATGTTGGCCGCTTTGGCAATTTCCAGAGCATACTCCAGCAGGAGCTTGCCATCGAGAGAAATCTCAGCCAGCTTCGGGCCCAGCACTAGGAGAGGCCGCTTTGCCCGCCGAACCAATGCGGCATACTCAGAGGCGTCTTCTATCACTTTGGACGACTTGATCCCGGTAAGAACATTCACCCGGTGTAGCGGCAAGACCATCTTGTCCTCCTTGATTGACTACTGACAGCACAGAAAGGAGGCCCCAGCTTCCTTCGCCAGCCATGCTTGAGCTTCAATGTATGACCGCCTCCAGAGGCACCTTGCTCGGATAGGTGCCTATCAGGGTGGGCAGGCTCAACACCGGCTTCGGCTTCCAGCCAATCTCCTTCAAGTATACCATCGCCTCTTTCTTGTAAACGATAGGAAGGTCTCTATCAGTCCTAACGTAGACATGGAGGTCTTCCGGAAGCCCACCCCCCATGTACTTCTTGTACAGGGAGATGTAGTGATTCAGCTTTATGCCCCTCCCTTGCGGAGTGTCATTCTTTCTGATACAGAGCTTGGCAATCGTCACCATCGCCTTCTCTTTCGTCTCTGTGATATAGAGCAAATGCTCTGGGGAAGGCTCCTCCGTATTTACCAACTCTGCCTTCCTCCCATCCATCACCGTCCAATCGTCTTCTGCTTTCTTTGAGAGGTAAAGCCTTCTGTATTTTGAAGAATGAGGCCCTAGTAGAACCGGCACGCCCAGCCTGTTGCACCCGGTGGCTATGCTGTGAGCCTTTTGAGAATAAGCTCCCCAGGCTACCCCAACAGCTCCAACACGGTTGAGTATATAGTCAGCGATAACCTCATAGTTTCCCCGCAGAGGGAGGGTGGCAAAGATATTGGCTATCTTTATGGCTGCACCAGTGATGTGGGCATTGGCAACGCAGGAACCCACATTCACTACTCCCCCGGCATCGAAATTGCCTGGATATTTCTCATAGATCGTCAAACCGTCCGTGTCTTTTTTCATTCCGGCTACCATAGCAGCGCAACCACTAAGAACCACAATGTACTTCCTCTTGGCAAACTCCTCCGCCATCTCTGCTACGTCCTCTATATCGGGATAGTTGGAGCAGCCCACAAAGGCTACTACCCCGGGGATCGTCCCCAGCACTATGGGAGCGCCAACGTTTCTTATCTCAGTATCCATGATGGGCCCACGGCCAGCCCTTACCTTGAAGGTATCCTTACTGGCCACCGCCTGCATTATCTTGAAGATCGGGATGTGGCGAGGACACTCCGCCTCGCACTTGCCACAGCCGATACACTGATCGAAGAGCTGCCTCAGCGGTTCAAAGTTGCCCTGGCCCAACTGCCTTATGCCTTGGCCGATGGAAAACAAGTTAGGGCAGACCCTCTCGCATATCTCACATTCTCGGCAAACCTTGGCAAGCTCCTGGGCCTCCGCTTCACTTATGAGTCCCTTCTTCCTTTGCGGTCCAAGCTTCAGAGCCGCTTTCACTGCCACCTCCCCAGCCTTCCCGTGATCCAAGATCAGAAATTGCTTCCCCCCCTCCACCATCTGGCTCACTATCTCATCAACATCCTTCTCTGTGGCATCCTCCAGTCCGTAACAAGCCTTATCGGAGGTAGCAATCAGGGCTGAGCCAACCTTCTTCGCCTCTTCCGCAATGTCGGTCCTGATGCACTGCTCATCGGTCACTATCACATCGGCTATCCCCGTTCTGACGTAGTACAGCTGCCTCGAAAGAGGACCTATCACCTTCGCCTTATCGGCATACCTGGTCGTCTCCAGAGCAGTGCAGCATATCCCTCCAACCTCTACCTTGTCATAGAGATCGTTCTGTCGCAGATAGTCAATGATGTTCGTTGAGGACGCTGGATTATGACCGACCACCAGGATCATCGGTTTGCTCGTATCTATTGATGCTAACCCCAAACCTGCCAGGGGTGTATCCGCAATCGAGGTCGGGTACTTAAACCCCACAATCTGAGCAATATCGGCAGCCTCCATGGCCACGTGATCTAGCATACCGGCATGGAGAGCCTTCGATTCATAATCCAGATAGCTCCCCTCCTGCCCAGTGTGAAGCGAAGATACCAGGTGGATCAGCTCTCGCTCTACATACTCAACGGCTGTCCTCAAGTCCCCCAGCGTCTCTGGTTTCAACCCCATCACCGTCCTGATGTGCGGCGCTTCAACAGCAACATTGCTCCCCAGGTCAATCTTGTAATCCTCACTGTGCTTCTCAATGAGGTAATCAATGATGTGCCGGGCATGAGCACCATGAGCAGCCAGTCCCATGACACAGGACAAGAGACTAATCCTCCCCTGCTGGCCAGCTATGTCAATGCCACAGGCTCCCTTCTTGCACTCGGTCAAATCGCACTTACCATAGGTACAAAAACAACACAAGTCACAGAAGGGCGCATACCACGGCGCGTAGGTTTTCAAAAGCCTCATATCCCAGTTCCTCAGGTCGGGAATCCCCGGCATCGGGGTGGCCCCAATCGGCTCCCACGGGTCCTCCGCCCTGATGAGCTTCTCTACCTCTTGCCGCTTCTTAGTCTTCTTCTCTTTCTTTTCGGCTACTTCCGTCATATTTCTTTACCTCTGCCCCAGAAGTTCCTTTACCTGCTTCAGCGTCTCAGGATGCCTCACCACCACAATGTTCGCTCCCGCAAGGAGAAGGGAAACAGCCGTTATCGCCTCCCACAGCATCCCTTGCACCTTATTGGCCTTAGCCTCTTTTGTCTTCCAGCACTCGTTCGCCAGATCAGCGATAATGGGCATTTGGGTCATCCCGTCCTTGAAAATCACTCCAGTCTGCTTCGTCCTCTCCATGATGGTGAAGCTATATTCCATGCCGTATCCCAAGGCTGAAGTCAGGGGATCGATTACAATCCTGTCCGGCGGGAAGGACTTGCACAGCTTTATGTTCAATTCCTTCATCAGGTTGATATCCAAGGGTGATTGGGCGATGATGGCGTGACCATGCTGCTGGGCCGCCTTGGCTATCCCCTCGTAGTTCTCCTTGACTGCCGGGCCCAGAAGGAGGTTCTCCCCGCTACATGCTTCAGCCACCTTCGGTAACACTACCGCGTCCTTCTTCTCATCCCCCGACCCATACACGATCAGCGGAACAGTGATCGCTTCAGCCACCTTCTTGGCAATCGTTGCAGCCGCCTCCGGCGAAGCATCCTTCCCTGCTGGATCAGTGCTGGCCAGTTTGAGGCAAATCATGTCTGCCCCATAGGTCAGGCACTTCTTAGCCCACTTGACGGGGTCGGAGACGACATCTTTATACGGCTCCAGAACAGAACCAGCCCACCCCTCCGGCTCCATATCTAACACTTCCAGGGCAAACCTGGGAGGATTAGGGACTGAACCCTCATCAAAAGAATGAAACGGGAGGGCATTCTCCCCCCCAATCTTCAAAGCTTTGGCACCTTTTCCTATAGTTACTTCTCTGACATTGCCGGAATATGACTCAACCGGTGCTTTGAACTCCACTCTCGGCCTCCTTTTCTCTCGTCTAAACCTCTAGCCACATATGGGAATACAGGGTTTCGGCCAGAAGGACTTTGGTGGTCTTCACATAGTCACGCTCTTTCTCGGAGAGAGAAGAGAGCGCTATCTCTTCGCCGTCCATTGCCTTATAAATGAGATCGACAATTCGTGGCATCTTGCCCTTATTTAGATTGATAAGCTCCTTGTCAAGAGCATCAGCAATTACCGAATACTGGCCATACCTTCCGAGCATCACCATATAGGTGCGGTTGAGAATCGCTCGGAGCTCCTCTGGTGTCCCGTTGGACAGATTAGACAGCCCTATCGTTGATTTCACCCCAGGGAGCACATCCCCCAGTATTTTCATGAACTCTAGAACCTGGACAGCCTGCTGCTGGTCAGCGCTAACTGGCAACAGAATAGGATCAACCCAGATGTCCTCATTCGGGATGCCCAGCTCATTGGCATAGGCCACTGTACCCATGATGCTCTCCATCCTCGACTCGACATCAGGAGGGCAGCCCTTATCAGTGAGCACTGAGATGACCACATCGGTGTTATATTTCTTAGCCAGGGGTAGCGTCTGTTGTTTGCTGTCAGTCCGCCCGGAGGCTGAGTTGAGCAGAGGCCTGGCCTTGGTGCAGGCTTTGAGGCCTGCCTCCATAGCCACTGGGTTTAGGGTATCTATCGCCAAGGGCAAATCAGTAACCTGCTGAACTGTCTTCACCAGCCACTCAGTAGTCTCCTGTGGGTTCTTTCTCGCCGGGCCGAGATTGAGGTCTATGTAATCAACGCCGGCTTCAGTCTGGGCTACTGCCAGCTCTTGAATCAGCTTCGCGTTCCGCTCCCTGATGGCCACGGAAACATCCTTGGAAATGATGTGTATGTTCTCACCAATAAGGATCATCGCTTTCCTCCTTCAACCTTCAAAACAAGAGGCACCCCCCCACGCCCGTCTAGACTTCGGTTTGCCACCATCTCTTCTCCCAGATCCAGGATTCTTGAGGGAGGAGCACTACTTAAGGGGACAACATTGAGAGCGATAATGCAGCCAGCACCATTTGGGCTTGAAAATCTGGGGCCAGTGTCAGACCTGGCAATGCAAGAGGGTATAGCTAGCTTTGTTGTTTTTGCGGCAGTCCCTATCTCACCTTTGACGCTATAGGGTCTAATCTCAGTTTTCGCCATTCGAAGCTATTATAACATCATGCGGAATCTGTGGCAAGTTAAAAGCGGTCACCGCAATAACCGCGCCTGTGAAACTCCGCCGCCTCAGACTTCCATAAAAGGGACATCCTCGATTAGCTCGCAGGTGCAAACCCTGGTTCCAAGGACATCATGGATTCTCAGCAGAAGGGGTACCGACCTGGTCAATTCCCAAGCCGAGAGGGATGGGCACCCCGTTACCTCGGCTACCTCTTTTTGAGAAGTGTTGACCTTACTGCCTTCTCGATGCCAGCAGGAGTCAAGTCGTGCAGTTCTAGCAACTCCTCGGGTTTCCCGGAATGAGCATAGGCATCGTGGAGGGCGACGAACGCCATAGGGATGGGCTGATTTTGAACCACCACTTGAGCTACTCTGCTTCCCAACCCCCCTTGCTGTAGATGCTCCTCAACCGTGACGATAGACCCCGTCTCTCGGGCGGCCAGGATGATCGCCTCCGCATCCAGAGGTTTCAGGGTTGGCATGTTTAGCACCCGACACTCAATCCCCTGGAGAGAGAGGCTTTCTGCAGCGTCCAACGCTGTAGCCACCATCACCCCGTTAGCAATAATAGTGGCATCAAAGCCCTGCCTTATACTTACCGCTTTCCCCAGGGTAAATTGGTAACCATTGCTGTGAACAAGGGGGGTACTCTGACGGCCTAACCGAATATAAAAGGGCCCAGGAGTACCCGCCGCCACTCTTATCACTTGGGCAGTCTCAATAGCGTCGGCAGGGACAACGACCGTGAAGCCCGGGAGGGAGCAGGCAAGAGCCAGGTCCTCAATAGCCTGATGAGAGAAGCCGTCTTCTCCAACAGTGATACCACCGTGAGTGGCTACCACTTTAACATTCAAACGGGGCTGAGCGATGCTCATGCGCAACTGGTCAAAACAGCGAGCGGTGGCAAAGACCGCGAAGCTGCTGGCGAAGACAGTCTTCCCGGAGGCAGCTAGGCCCGCCGCTATGCCCATCATGTTCTGCTCAGCGATACCGCAATCGAAGAAGCGCAGGGGAAACTCGCGGGCAAAGTAGCTGGTCTTGGTTGATTTGGAGAGGTCGGCATCGAGGACCACGATGTCAGGGTTCTCTTTCCCCAGAGCTACCAGAGTCTGGCCGTAGGCTTCTCTGGCGGAGGCTAGCTCCCTCACCTGCCCCACTACGCCAATTCCTCCAGTGCCGCCTTCGCCTGCTCAGGGGTAGGGGCTGTGCCATGGAATCCCAGGTTATTCTCCATGAAGCTCACCCCCTTACCCTTAATGGTATGGGCGATAACCACTGTGGGTTGTCCTTTTACGCGTTGCGCTTTTTCAAAAGCAGCCAGAATCTGGCGGAAATCGTGACCATCTATCTCGACGACCTCCCAGCCAAAGGCGCGCCACTTCTCAGGAAGTGGCTCGAGGTTCATTATCTCCGCATTCCAGCCGTCGATCTGCTGCTGGTTGTGATCGACGATGGCTACCAGATTGTCCAACTTAAAATGGGCGGCCGCCATGGCTGCCTCCCAAACCTGACCCTCATCGCATTCCCCACCACCCAAAAGAACATACACCCGATACCCTTGCGAGTTGAGGCGAGCCGCCAGGGCCACACCAATGCCAAAGGATAACCCCTGGCCCAATGAACCAGAGGACATCTCTACACCGGGTGTACTTGTCCTGTCGGTATGCCCCTGAAGCCGGCTGCCCAACTTCCTCAAAGTGGTAAGCTCTTCCACAGGGAAGTAGCCACATTCAGCCAGGGCAGCATAGAGAAGAGGTGCAGCATGCCCCTTGCTCAAAATAAATCGGTCACGCTCAACCCATTGAGGCTCTGAGGGACGATGACGTAGGACACGGAAGTAGAGACAAGTGACGATCTCTACTGCGGAAAGGCAACCGCCGGGATGCCCGCTGCCAGCTTCAGCGATCATGGTAATGATATGGCGCCGTAAAGCCTTGGCTATCCGTTCCAGGCCTTGACCAGCAGTCTTACTTACCACCACAGAAGATAAAGCCTCGGCTGAGTTTGCGATGGCCGAGGCGGAAGGCTTACCAACCGGTTTCCTTTCCGTAGACACTATTGCACCTCACGCTGAGTAAATTATACCTCAATCACAAACTAGCTGACAATCCTTCGTTGTGCGGTGTCCAGGACATACTATACAGTTTCCAGGCTATGGGTATGCTGAGTATATTAAGGAGGTCTTGGGGGGGGTGGGGATCAACGCTAATAGTTTGGAGTGGAAACGCTATGAAAGCTGGACGCCCTACCTCGCTGCTTCCGGGGAAGATCGATT
>JBGOXA010000293.1:0-2934 GCA_041478915.1 Dehalococcoidia bacterium | reverse complement strand
ATGGGAGCGACGGTTCGATGGCATCTAATGAATAGGCTTAAGGGACAAAAGGTAGAGCTACTCACCTCTGCGCAGGTTAGGGAGATTGGACCTAAAGGCACGGTAGTGGTGTTGCGAAACGGTCGTGAGGAGACATTGAGAGGGTTTGATGCCATAGTCCTGGCTTGTGGTGCCAGGCCAAGAAACGAAATGGTGGCGCAGATTAAGGGCAAGGTGAAAGAGTTGTACGTCATTGGCGATGCCGCCAAGGCTCGCAAAGGGTTGGATGCCATAAGGGAAGGCGCTGAGATTGGTCGGAAGATTTAGCAGCGTTGTAGAAAGACAATACAATGTATATAATAGGCAGGGTAGGCCGTAGCCAGTTGGCGAAGAATATGGTATAATTTATAGTGTAAAACAAAGTGGAAGAACACCTGCCTGTCAAACGAGAAAACGGCTACACTGCTGAAGACATTCAGGTGCTGAAAGGCCTGGAGCCTGTTCGGCGTCGCCCCGGGATGTACATTGGAGGTACAGACCAGCGCGGGCTTCACCTGCTCATCCTCGAGATCGTATACAATAGCGTCGATGAGGCGGTAGCTGGCTGGGCAAACGTGATTGACGTGACCCTCTTCGAGGATGGTCGGGTCAGGGTAGTGGACAATGGGCGGGGCATCCCGGTGGAGAAACATGCAGATAGCGGGGTCTCAGCGGTAGAGACGGTGATGACGATACTCCACGCCGGTGCCAAATTCCGCTCGGGGACGTACAAGGCTTCCAGCGGATTGCATGGAGTAGGAGCATCGGTAGTGAATGCCCTTTCCTCGTGGTTAAGAATAGAGGTCAAGCGCGACGGCAAGCTTTATTCACAGGAATACGTTCGGGGTGTTCCCCAGGCGGATCTGAAGGTTGAGGGTGAGGCTACAGGCAGCGGAACGACCGTTATCTTTCATCCGGATGAAGAGTTCTTTGCCAACCCCACTTACGAGTTCGACTATCTGGCGCAGCGCTGCCGTGAACTAGCCTACCTTGTGCCAGGGTTGGAGATAAACCTTTGTGACCTCAGAACCAACCAGGAGACGACCTTTTACTTTGAGGGCGGGATAGCTAGCTTTATCCACCATCTTAACAGGAGGAAGGAGGTTCTCCATTCCAGGCCTATCTACATGAAGAAGGTGGTGGAGAGCACGGTCGTAGAAGTAGCTTTGCAGTACAATAATGGCTACAGTGAACTGGTGCTCACCTTTGCTAACTGTGTGAATACAGCGGATGGGGGTAGCCATCTTACCGGCTTTCGTTCTGCCCTAACCCGTGGACTCAATGAGTATCTTCATAAAGCCAAAGGTAACAACAAGGATAGTAATAAGAATGATGAAATGAGTCTGACTGGGGATGACGTAAGGGGAGGGCTGACGGCTGTTGTCAGCGTGAAGCTCGATGAGCCTCAGTTTGAGGGGCAGGTGAAGGCTAAGTTAGGGAATCCTGAAGTGAAGGGGCAGGTAGAGTCAGTAGTATTTGAGTTGCTATTGGACTATCTTCGGGAGCATCCCAATGAAGCCCGGGGAATCGTTGAGAAGTGTCTTACGGCTGCCAAGGCAAGAGAGGCAGCCCGCAAGGCAAGAGAGCTAGTCTTTCGAAAAGGGTCTTTAGATGGCGGCACCCTGCCTGGCAAGCTGGCTGAATGCTCAGAGAGGGACCCAGCTCTTTGCGAACTCTTTCTGGTAGAGGGGGACTCTGCCGGTGGATCGGCGAAGCAGGGCAGAGACCGGCGGTTTCAGGCGATACTGCCTCTGAAAGGCAAGATTCTCAATGTGGAGAAGGCTTCCGCCGATAAAATGCTGGCGCATGAAGAAATACGGGCCCTGATCATCACATTGGGGATTGGGATAGCTGACCAGATCGATCTCTTGAAGCTGCGCTATCATCGGGTGATCATCATGACCGATGCTGATATCGATGGCTCTCATATCCGCACCTTGCTGCTTACCTTCTTCTTCCGCAACATGGTAGACTTGATTGGTGGGGGGCACCTGTTTATTGCCCAGCCGCCGCTGTATCGTATTCAGGTAGGTAAAGAGAGGCATTGGGTTTATTCAGAAAACGAGAAAGAGGCCCTGCTCGAGAGGCTGGGAGACAAGAATAGGAAAGTGGAAATCCAGCGGTACAAAGGGCTGGGAGAGATGAACCCCGAGCAGTTGTGGGAGACCACCATGAACCCTGCCACGAGGACGATGCTACAGGTGTATATAGAAGAGCCTGCTAAGGCTGATGAGGTCTTCCATATGTTAATGGGAGAGGAAGTACCTCCACGCAAAGCCTTCATACAGGCCCATGCCAAGAGCGTCAGAAATCTCGACGTTTGACCCCCTCCCACTTCGAGCCTTCAATCCTTCGGTTCTGTGTTTACCCACCCTATGGGGCTGTTAAGGTTCTGCGGATCGGCAGGATCAGGGACTACCGTGTCCGCACTGATAAATCGCCCGATGTTGGCATCGTAGTAACTGGCATTATAGCCCTTGCGGATTGGTGGGCGAAGCCCACCCTACACGGCTACTTCAACTCCCGCCCACAAAGACGTTACAGTTTCAAACTACGCGACTTCACGAGTCCTTTTTCAAGTAGATAGCCTGTTTGATAAGGTCCTGTTTGCGGGGGCGGAGGAAAATGTGAGCCACAACAGCGATTCCCACCAGGAGATACAGCCAAAAGAACTCTCTTTTGACATAGAAAAGGACGAGACCAAAAAAGCTTATAGACACGCACGCGATAGCGGCGGCTACTGCGCCTGAGATGTATGAATATTGTCCCATGAAGCGATTGATTCGGCTCTCGGGTTTGGCAGAAGCCCTGCGTGCCAGATAGCTCAGGCAAAGCGCTATTGCTGACAAAACGCAGAAGAGAGACTTCACTCCATACGTTGCTCCGTCGGAGTGGGATGCCCCAGTTGCCTCCGGT